>NZ_JBHNPV010000053.1:0-64995 GCF_059082735.1 Actinotignum sp. usb-actsch-rep-73
GCCACCCCACATGATGAAAGAGGGTAAAAATGCCAATCAGTATCAATGAAGAGTCGCTTTTCTGCGATTACTACTCGCAATGGATTAGCGTCTACAAAGAAGGGGCCATCCGTGAGGTCACCATGGGAAAGTACCGTCTCACGCAGTCTTGGCTAGCCAAACTGATTCCAGACCTGAAGATAAAAGATCTGGACCGGACCTCGTACCAGCAGCTCATTAATGGTTATGCAGAGCACCACGAACGCCAGACAACCATGGACTTCCACCATCAGCTTAAGGGGGCGATCCTTGACGCAGTTGACGAAGGATTCATTCCCCGCGACCCTACGCGCAAGGCTATTATTAAAGGAAAACAGCCGCGTGCGAAAAAGATCAAGTATCTCAATCAGTTTGAGCTTCATGCCATGCTCGGCGACCTTGATTTATCAGGCGGGCCGAGTTGGGATTGGCTTATTCTCGTAGTCGCTAAAACGGGCCTTCGCTTCTCCGAAGCCCTTGGGCTTACCCCCGAAGACTTTGACTTCGCTCATCAAACGCTTTCGGTGAACAAGACCTGGGATTACAAGAACGGCGGTGGATTCGTCCCCACGAAAAACGCCTCCTCGGTGCGGAAGGTTCAACTCGACTGGCAACTCATCATGCAACTTTCTGGGCTACTCAAAGATCTTCCGCCGACTGAGCCCATATTTGCGAAGGGAAAGGTCTATAACTCGACGGCTAACAGCATTTTAGCGCGCCACTGCAAAAATGTTGGCGTGCCTGCCATATCCGTCCACGGGTTGCGGCATACACATGCATCACTTTTGCTGTTCGCTGGCGTATCCATCGCCAGCGTATCCCGAAGGCTCGGGCATGCAAGCATGACCACCACTCAGGAAACCTATCTGCACGTCATCCAAGAGCTCGAGAACAAGGACATTGACATCGTCATGAGGGCTCTTTCGACTCTTATTTAACCTGTATCAGCAAATCGTGGCTCACGCTGATGAAGGGTGATAAGGGAGTCGAGGCGGGAGAAGAACGATCCGATTAACTCCTGTTCACTAGCTGGCGGCACAAGAATCGGCTGTTTGAAGAGGTCCTCCAGCACGAGCTCGTTCATCATGGTGCCGCTTTTCGTCGCCCTGACAAGCGTCTCCCGCATGACCTGCTCGCTGTGGATGTAGTACTTCCACAGCGAGACTGGGTAGCCGTGCTTTGGCCTGAGGCAGGTAAATCGTGGAGACATTATGCCGTCTATCAGGTCGTTTACGACGAACCTGCCGTAAGCGAATTCCTTGTTCGTGTGGCCCTCAAAGGCAACGTCGCCGACGCGAATCACCTTGTAATTTGGTAGCGACTCTTCGGCGGCACCGTTACCCTCATCATTCAGCGTCATGGTGGCGATGGAGAGCGTTCTGTCTGCCCCAAAGCCGACAGCGTTCCGCTCGTCGTTCTTCTCGTAAAGCTCCCCCAACTTACGCTGTTCCCAAGCTGGCGTCGAAGGCGATTGTCGCTGTGTGCTCTCAGCATCTCGAGTTACCGTGAATTCGCGAATTGCTAATAATCCTTCAATAATTTTGCAGGCACTAGCGACCATCGCTAGGGAAGTGAAACATCTTTCACTGAATTTGAAGTTTTGGGTATTAACCCCGGTTTTTTGGGAAGAGCCTCTGTGAAAATTTGATTTTTCACCGGCTCAATAGAGTTATCGGTGTTCGCAAATGGGGTTTGCGAACTTCTCTTTGGAAGAGTACCTTTACTATGGAACCGTTCTAAGCAACAAAGAAGGGGCGTTTGGGATGCGTTTGAGGGCAGCTCGACCTAAGGAGGGGATCTTCCGCATGAGGGGGAGCGGGCTTTTAGCAGCCCTTCTTTGCTGCCTGCTGCTGATAACACTTACACCTGCTGAGGCGATCGCGGCACCGCGATCCCTGGGCAACGATGGCTTAGAGGGCGGGCAACCCGGCACGATTAGGGGCAAGGTTTACGATGACCACCGCCACAACCCCGAGATCTACAACGCTTCCACGCGTCTCGACCCGCAGGACTGGCCGATCGCAGGCGTCAAGATGAAGGCCATGCTGATTAAGTCTGACGGCACGGTGATTATGTCTCGCGACGAGTTCAACAACCCGGTGCCGTTCGAGGCCACCACCAACGCGGATGGTGACTACACTTTCAACTTCCGTCCAGCGCTGCGCGAAGCGTATAACTTGCCTGCCGATGCAGAGAACCCGCGCGTACGTATCGAGCGCTTCGACCGGGTTCGGGTCTGGGTTGATGAGTCCAACTACAACCCTGGTGGCCCGCTTGCAGATTTCACCCCCAAGCGCCTCAACGGCGGCGGCCGCTTCAACGTCGTTGACACGCTAACCCTGTCATGGTTGGGAACCACAAACTACATTCATGGTTCGATCTCGAACTTCAACATGGCTTTCCGCCCCAAAACGAAGACCGCCGCAGACGAGAACGACGCTTGGAACAAGGATGATGTGAACGGCCACCCTGCCAGCCGTCAGTCTCCCGCCGACCCGCTGGGCGACGAGTACGACAAGAAGGGCAAGCACCTGCCGAAGAACCAGTGGGTGCCTTCGTCGCGTCACGTTGCGCCAGGTAAGCGCAACGTTGACACTAACCTTTTCCTGTGCGGCCACGTTTATGCCGACCGCACGTTCAGATTTGACCGCTGGGATAGCGCGCCGGGCAAGAGAGACCGAACTGCAGCTAAAGACCCGGCTGTGCCTGGCGTGCGAGTTGTGGTTTCTTCTTATGCCCAGGACGGCCTCGGCAAGCCGACGGACATTTTGCAGACCCGCTACGACTACACCGATATGGACGGCGCGTTCTGCATCGGCTGGGACGATGTATCCGAAGTTCATAACCGCCCGATTTCGGCGGGTGCTTCGCCTGCCAAGTTCATGGTGACCATCGAGCCGCCAGCGAACTATGAAGAGGCAGAGGCCGATATCAAGGCATTGATTAACAAGGATCGTCGCCCGCAGGCTGAGGATGCTGGCACCGAAAAAGCCAAGTCGGAAGGGCTTTATAACGAGCTGCTGAAGCCTGAAAATAAGAGCCGCATCCTGAAGGCAAGTTCTTCGGGCAGTGGTTTGCCCGAAGGTTTCGCCGCGGTTGGTGCCAATGGCTGGTATGGCACGATCCGCCCAGCTTATGGTAACGCAGGCGCCCCGTTTGGCACTGGTGTTTCTTCAGTCGATGGCGCCTGTGAGTTCCGCACAGGCTACTGTCTGCCCGACCTCCTGGTTTGGGAGGTTGCGCAGGCTGTGGGTCAGAATAACTACCAGTTGGCTGGAACTGGTCTCGATCTGGGTCTGATCCCAACCCTGCCCGAGGTGGATTATTCGCGGCACTCCACCGAGTCGGTGCTGGCAAACGAGAGCACCATTGATGAGCAGGAGAGCAAAGACGCTAAGACTATCTGGGCGAATATCAGGGTGCCGATGCCTGGCTTCAGCTACCGTTTGGTCGCCGTGCCGCGTGGTTCCTCCTGGGATTCCATTGCTTCAGAGCGAGGGTCTTGGTATTTCGCCAACGAAGAGGGTTGGGTCACCTCCGAGGATGTGGCTACCAAAAATAATGGCCTGATGAAGATGCAAGTGCCGGAGGGATTCCCGACCGGCGATTACCAGATGGCGCTGGTCTCCAAGCGCGAGCCGCAGAAGGATGCTTTGGGCAATTCAAAGGGCCAGACTGAGTACGACGTCATCAATATCGCGCCACTGCGGGTCACCGATTCCAAGGTTTTCACCTACACGGGCAATATAACTAAGGGTTCTGACGAGGCCGCCGAGAACGATAAAGCGCGGCAGGCCCGCGACGACGCTTACGGCAAGTCTCAGGAGGGCGAAGCCAGCTACACCGCACTGCCTGGCCAGAAGGTGTACACCAGCTATCTCGATTTGGGCGAGTCGCGTGACGCCGATGAGGGCACGCACCGCGTCGAGCTGTGCGATGCAGATGCCGACGGCAAACTGAAGCTGACTGAAGGCAAGCCAACCTGCCGCGAGGTCGATTCGCAGATTCGCCCCGACACCAAGAAGAATGCCAACGGCGTAGTTGAAGTCATTGAAGACCAGTTCGCCCACAAGTCAATGGGCGAGTGGAATGTGCCGGTCGACCTTGCTGCGGGCAATTATCTGATGCGGTTGGTGCACACTAAAGCTAAGCAGGATTTTGATGTTACTAAGCCGATAGACGTAGGCACTAACTACCCGCTCAAGGGCATGACCATCCCGCGCGATGAGGTCGTCGATCAGCGTCCGTTCACGGTTCTTGAGCCGTTCATCGATGCGGTCAGCAAGCCGTGTGGCGAAGACGGCAAGACCGCCGGCGATGTTTCCGTGACTCTAAAGGGCCTGCACAAGGGCACCAGTTACACGCTCACGTTTAAGCCCAACGGCGACGGCACCGAGATCTCCAAGCAGATCACGGCGTCTTGCGATGGTGACGGCATTTGCTCACAGCAGGTGACTTTCACTGAGGCAGAGCTGGACGGTATCCGCGCTAACGAGGCGAACACCGGGCGCGGCGCGTTGACGCTGGCGCGGGGTGACACGAAGCTAGACACCGACTCGATGAGGGTGCTTTCCCAGAAACAGTGTGAAACCACCGGCGGGTCGGCGCTGGGTGACGGCTGGGAGTGGGATCAGCCGGAGATTGTCCTGCCCTATACCGAGATTCACCTGGGCTACACGCCAAAGCAAAATGCCGATTACGCGACGGAGATAATACCGGATCCCGACACCTACACTCAGTTCAATCGCATTAAATACGGTGGTTTCTATAAGAACGGATACAACAAAAAAGGCACCGATGCCGAAACGGCAGATGCCGGAAAATCGCTTACCGAAGCCGACTTCGAAACAAACTGCGTGGAGAACCCGACCGTCGGCGAACTGAACACTAATGGTGAAGCGAATCGAGATCAAGACAAGAATAACAGCTCGTTTTGCCACATCCCCTGCACGGAGGGCACCGGCGAGGGTTCTTGCCAGCAGCTCTACGGGGCCCCGTATGGTACGCCGGTCTATCTGACCCCGTATCGCCGCAGCCTTAACAGTGGTGCCCTTGCTACGGAAAATGCTGTTGCGGGCACTAAAGAGGCTTACCGTAACGGCCCGATTCGCGTGGAGGTGCGCGACGGCAAAGACTACCAGCCCGGCAGCGTATTAAGTGATCGTACTAAGGGCGGTAGCCAGAGTTCCGGCCAGTTGATCGTGTGGAACAGTGACGGCAAGTTGAAGAACAGCGTCCAAACCAAGGGAGACTTTTCATCGGCTGCCGGTGGTAGCTCGAACATTGACTACGGTGCATGGCAGTTCTACAACAAAGTCACCGGCAAGCCAGTCGATGGTTTTAATGACATAGTTTGGCGCGTGCGTGGCAACGGCAAATACTACGATGCTGTCTCCGGAAACACGGGCGAGCGTTGGCCGACACTTGTCTGGGGAAACCAGCCAGGTGGCGGGTCAGACGACTCCCGCACCTGGTGGAGTAATAAGACTGTCTGGGGAGGCTTACAAGGTGATAAGAAACGTTGGGAAAACGAGGTCGGTACAAACAAGGATCCCGGCTACTTCCTGGTTCGTCCCGGTGGCGAGAAGATGCCGAACAAAGACATCGTCCTGTGCAGCCCCAAGATGCAAAGGAATGATGACGGCAGTATTCCTGTAGACCAGATCACCGGCAAACTCAATACACCTGATGGTTGTGTTACTCCTCCAAACAAGTCCGAGCTGAACGTCGGTGTTCAGGTGCTCACCTTCGACTACCAGACCCAGAAGGCCGGCGACTACCTCAGTCGCGAGTGGATGTCCGAAACGAAGGTGCTGGACAAGAACGGCAACCCCGTGCTGGATTCAAACGGCAACGAGGTGATCCACAAGGGCGTTAACTCTGAGCGTGCTTTACCCAAGGCCCAGACCAAACAGGCTGTGTTGGTTCCCTACAACGCCCGCAGGTTCTACAACGAGAACTGGTCGAACCCGCGTCCGCACCAGTTCCACTGGGGCGAGCCGGTCGGCTTTGACGGGCGTTGGATTGTCGGACAGTACAACACCAAGGACTTCAACACGAAATCCACTGACAAGACCGAAGGTGGCGACTGGGCCTCGAAGCAGTGGGACACCTCCGATTGGACGTGGGACGCCCAAAATAAGGTATTTAAGACGGATAGTCTTGTCGACTGGAATGCAAAAGGCAGCTTCTGCAAGTACATATTCCGTTACCACAACGGAACCAACTATGCTGGCACCATTTCTAATGGCTACAACAACCAGAAGTTAAAGTTCATTCCGAAATACGAGCAGGAAAAGCTCTGGCGTGAGCTTGGCCTCGACATCGTCACGGTTATGTACAACGGCGATAACAATAACCTGCCCAGCGAACGCGTCGGCTGTGTGATCTCCACAGACGCCGAGGACGGCGTGCCGATCTATTCCAAGGGCAGTTTCATGGATAAGTACCGAAACACTCGTGGTAGAGCAGGCTTCGAGGCCCAGAATTACGACAAGAATCTTGAGGAATCGCTACCTGACGAATGGAACGGCAAACCCGCCAACTTCAATCCGCATAGCGCGGCTAATAAGCCCACGGGTCGCCTGCGCTACGGCGCTCCGCTCGGCATCCACGACCTGCAGGTCGACGTCATTGACGAGCCGCAATTCGCCTTTGGCACTCCCAATAGTCGCATAACGCTTCCCGAGCCTTGGCGCATCGAGGTTCTTCCTGACGTCGACCTGAAAGATCCCGTCATTACAGCCTGGACCGGCGAAGGCGCTTTCTCACCGGCTATGGATGGGGAGCAGCCTGCTTCGGGCACCACCGTCTGGAAGCAGGGTGACACCTATCGTGTGCATCGCGGAGATAACTTCGACCTGAAGTTCTTGGCTGGGCCTAAGGCTGGCGAGGCGGCATACCAGATCAAGAAGTTCGAGCCGATGGGCGACAACCGTCCTAAAGGCGTGAACCTCGGTGAAGCTAACAACGGCAAGTGTCTCACCGATGAGGGCGATGCTTTGCTTGCCACTGGCGATCCGGCGACGTGCAATAAGCGCATTATCAAGCTGGACGGCACGGTCGCGGGTGATGCCACGCTGGGCGTCTACCAGTACAAGGTGACGGCGACCAGCACCAACTCGTCCGACCACGGCGAGCACGAAGAGATCTCGTTCATCATGAACATTGAGGTACTGGCCGAGCCCGCTGCAAAGCCGACGCTTAAACCTGCCGATTTCTACGGCACGGTAAACAACCCGGTGACGTGGGGCCCGCTTGAATACACCCTGGGCAAGAACTCCGATGGCACCGACCAGAAGCTCGACTCCATGAGAGTGGTGAACCCTGCTCAGCTACCCGAAGGCGTCAGTTTCGGCACTAGATGCGAGATCCCAGGTGGCGAAGGCGAGCCGTGTAAGAAGTACGGCTACTACTTCATCGGCACGCCGACTAAAGAACAACAAACCTGGGTTGACGTCGAGTTGACCGTCCGCAACAATGACGGCAAGACCGCAACTGTCACCGCCAGGTACAACATGACGGTCGCCAACAACGAGACCGTTCTTACCGCGCAGACAATAACCGGTGAAGCAGGCACCTTGTTGGAGACCGAGACCAACTACGTTGGCAAGCCGATCAACTCGAAAGACGGGCACAAGTCGTACTCCCTGTTTGGCATGAATGGCGTCACGGCCAACATGAAGAAGGGTAGCGGGTTCACGCTGGAATACGAGACGCCACCGGCTGATGCGGCCGAGCTGAATAAATATCCGGTGCTCTCGCTAGAGGAAGTGCGCGACGCCCGCGGCAACCTAACCGATGTCGTGTTCAAGGGTCAGCTGAATAACGTCGGCGAATACAAGATGGTTGCTCGCTGGACCTACCAGGACGGCACCGTGGTGAAGGTCGCCAAGCTACCGATAACGGTGACGGTTGAGGACGCCACGCCTCCGAATATCGACGGGATAAACGATCAAGAGGTTTACCTTGGCGAGAACGGCCAGGTTGCTGCCGACACAGTTATCAACAACGTCTATGTCAAAGACAACGACGGCAAGGGTAGCTACCCGGTTGCGATAACTGGCCATAGCGCGACGGACACTGACCTGACTAGCGCCACATTCTGCGCGCCCGTTGTGGGTGACGGCGGAACTGCCAATAAACCCAGGAAGGTTTTCCACCAAGGCATCGAATACACTGAGGACGTTGGTGGCCAGACGCTGACCTTGACCGGCCAGCAGGGCAGGCTCAACGACAGCGGCGTGTTCGAGCCAGCAACCGACGTGGTTAACGACCCGTGGCAACTGACTGTCGGCACGGAGGGTAAGTCGGCGGGGACATACATGTGCCACGTGAACTTCACCGACGCCACCGGCAACACAGATCGCAACACCACGCAGTTCAGCCCGAACAAGTCGCTGAACAAGACCACTCATGTCGACGAGAACTGGCTTGGCGAGCGCACGTTCCTGCTTAACATCAAGCAGGCGTTGGAGCTGAACGTTATGCCCGACGAGGAGACGATCGTTAAGGGTTCGCCGATGTTCAGGCCGATGAACGTTGAGGCTTTCTCTCACGGGAATCCCTCGAAGATCAACGTTCAGACGCTTTGCGCCCCGTCCCAGGCCTCTGACGGCTCCGTTGACGGCCTACCTTCCGATCAAAACGGCCAGCCTTCGGTGGGGATCAGCGACACCAAGTTCGGCGTCGAAACGCCTAACGCCGACCAGATCGGTCTGGACGGCTACAAGGCGCGTACTGTCGCGAAGATTGACGGCAACGCAAACGACGCCCAGGTTGGCACGTACAAGTGTTACGTCTACGCAGTGGGCGAGGGCTTCACACTGAATGACGACGGCACGGTGAGTGGCGACGGCACGCCCATTGAGGGTGTCAACTGGGTGCGTAAGCCGATCACGGTTCATGTTGTCGAGGCTGTACTGCCCAAGACGGGCGTGTTTAGCCTCAACTACGTCGCGGGTTACGCGGCGCTGTTGATAGTTGCTTTGGCAGGGGGTGGCTACCTGTATCGGACTAGACGTGGAGAGTCCAGGGCTTAAATGGGGTCCGCCGGTAGGACAGCTGAAACTGGCCGATCGCTGGAAAGCCAAATAACTCATCTTGTGCCTGCTGGAGAGATCCGACACGCACAAGTTGGGACGAGATAACCAGCAATTCGAATCCTGGACATAGTAGGGGCATCGGAAGATGCCTGGCCCGAAACTTCGGGCAGCAAGGACATCAACCGATGTCAAAATGACATTGAAAGGAAAGAAAATGGCTAAGAAAAAGTCATTCCGAAAGCTGCTAGCAGCAGCTTTCGCGCTGACGCTAGTCGGCGGACTGGGCGCTGGCGGAGCAGCGAACGCTGCGCCCACTGGCACTGCCCCTTGGGCAGACGGAGCACCGACCACGGGCTCGATCAAGATCATCAAGACAGATGACAAGAACGGTGGCGCCAAGGTTGAAGGCGCTGGCTTCACCGTCACTCAGGTCGCCAAAATCGGCAATGATGACGTGAATACCACTACCTACGCCGGCTGGGAGACCATCGCCAAGAACATCGATGCGATGAATAAGGGCACCGCTACCGTTACTCCCGGCACTGTGCATCCTGAGCAGAAGACTGACACCAATGGTGAGACAACCTTCTCTAACCTCCCGGTAGGCCTCTACCAGGTCGAGGAGACCACGATCCCTGCTGGCCACACCGTGGATGTCAAGAAGTTCTACATGACCATCCCGGAAATCACCGGCACCGATTCGACCAACCTGACCTACAACTACGACGTAACCGTTAACCCGAAGAACGTCAACGAGTCCGGCAACGTCACCAAGAGCAACCCGTCGGGTAGCATTGTTGGCGCGGGAGCTAATACCAGCTACACCGTTACCGCCAAGCTGAACAAGTCCAAGGGCACCGAACAGGGCGCCAAGGATCTGACCAAGGCCGATATTCAGGGCTTCGCCATCTTCGATGACGTCCAGGTTGACGCTTTCGAAACTCCCGCCGCGGCAGTTGTAGGTGATGTGAAGGTCGGTGACACCAAGCTGACTCTCACCGATGATTACACTGTTTCTGTCACACCCGACCCGGCTGGTTACACCGCTGGTACGCGTACCCGTGTCCAGGTGACCTTCACCGACGCCGGCCTCACCAAGATTGCCACTGCCGCTAACGCTGCAGCTGGCACCAACGTTCAGGTAACCGCTGTCTTCAACCTGAAGCTCAAGGACGATCTGTCTGGTGCGAAGAAAGATAATGCCGGTAACGTTGTCGTAATCAACAAGTTCGGTTTCATTCCCGGCAACGGTGAGGGCGAGAACCCCTCCGACCCGGTTGTCCCGAACCCGGGCGATCCCGATCCGAACAACCCTAACCCTACAGACCCGACCATCAAGTTCGGCGATTTCCAGATCAAGAAGACCGACGCCACCGATAATGCTGCACTTTCGGGCGCAGAGTTCATCGCCTTCGCCCAGAAGGCTGACGCCGAAAACTGCGTTAAGACCGACGATCGGTCGAACTGTGCAGGAGTTGCTGCTGAGTACAGCACCAAGACCACCGGCACTGACGGCAAGACTGAGGCTTACAAAGCCAAGGTAGGCCAGGAATTCTATGTGGTTGAGAAGAAGGCTCCGTCGGGCTACATCCTCTCCAACAAGGTGACTGCGGTCACTGTTACTGCTGGTAGCAACATCTTCGAGACCGGTATCACCAACATCCGGACCAAGGACTCTGGCAAGTGGTTCAACCTGCCTCGCACCGGCGCCATCGGTGTTGGCATCTTCGCTCTGCTGGGCGCTGGCCTGGTAGCTGGCGGTACCGCAATGCACCTGCGTTCGCGTCGTCGTGAAGACGCCTAACAACGCAGCGGTAGATAGCCGTTGAACAGTGGGGGGCTGGCCAAACGGTCAGCCCCCCACACTCTCTCAAACCACACGCAGGCTAGGTACTGCGAAAAGACACGGTAGGAAGAATGAACGAAGATCTCCAAGGCCACAACGAGGCAACCGGCAAGGCTGCGCGAACCTCTCTTGCAGACGACGCTTATACTCCCGACCCCGAATACCGAGCCATTCGCGGCTCGGACGACCAGGCCAACGACAAGAAAGATCGCCGAAAGCGCTGGACACCACTAATCTTCATTCTGCTGGGCGTGCTCTGCCTGGCATACCCGATCACCTCCACGGTCTGGAATAATCATCAGCAGAAAATCGTCAGCGAGGCTTACAAAGACCAGGTGAATAAGCAGTCGCAGGAATTGAAAGACTCCTACATCAAGCGTGCCAGGGAATACAATGACACCCACAAGGGCTTCCCGGTGCTCGACCCGTACCTGGGCAACGTGGCCCCCGACTCGCCCGAATACCAGGAATACCTGAATGTGCTCGACCAGCCGAGCGGCATCATCGGCGTCGTCAAGATCCCCAAGATCCAGGTCAAGTTGCCGATACGGCACGGCACCGACCATGACACCTTGAGTGCCGGTGCCGGCCACATGTTCGGCTCCGACCTGCCGGTCGGCGGTGTCGACCGACACACGGTCATTACAGCTCACACCGGCCTGCCGACTTCCACCATGTTCGACCGGCTGACCGACCTGAAGATCGGCGACGAGTTCTTCCTCGAGGTTCAAGACCAATCATTCGGTTATCGCGTCACCAGAATCGACGTTGTGAAACCCAATGACCCGTCCCTGCTCGGCCGCGAAAAGGACAAGGATCTGGCCACCCTGCTCACCTGCACGCCCTACGGCATCAACTCCCATCGGCTGCTGGTGACCGGCGAGCGAATCATGCCGACCCCGCAAATCCCCGCGGTCGACGGCACCCAGTGGTCGTGGTGGATGATCCTGTTCTTGATTGCGATCGTGATTTCGCTGCTGATCGCGACCCAGGTGGCCCGCTACACGGCTGCCAGGCGCAAGAAAGAGAAGGAAGAGGAATCCGCCGAGGGTGCTGAGGCTCCCGATTCACTTGCCGAACTCGCCTAGCCAGACTCGTTTTCCGTCCGGAAAACCTGGCTTATTTGAAGAATGCAGAGGCGTGGCGGCCTGGTGCTTCGCAGATTGTGGGTCAAGACTTGTTAGATGAGTGATGGTCATGCCTCACTTATCCATCATGGATGTCTTGCCTGGCGTAGTGAGCATAAGTGATTATGCAAATCGCACATTTTAGAGTTGTGTGGAGGCTAACGTAAAGCCTGGTGGGTGTTCGAGGAGGGCGCTCTTCTTGCCGCGACGCCCGTGGGGTGTGACGACGAAGTCGTTGGATTTGAGGGCGCGGGCCTTTCCTCTGCTGATCCCCGTTAGGCGGGTGAGTTCAGCGAGGTTCACGGTATCCAAGCTGAACGAATCACCTTGTTCCGCGCGCATCTTGTTGAACGCAGTGTCTAAATCTCTTGTAAGTCATTACATTCATTCATCATTCTCCTTTCCTGACGCACTAGCGCCGTCAGTGTAAGCCTGGAGGGAATGTAATGGCTGTTTTAATTGCCTCGGATTGGCTATTTTGGCCTGACCCTGAATGGCTAGAATAGCCCGACGCTAACATGGGCAAACCCAGTAGGAACTGATGAGGAATTGATATAGTTAAAATGTGTGGTAAGGACTATCCTTTTGAAGGTGGTTTTTGTGGAAACAGTTAGGCGTTCCGGCATTTGGTGCGGTCTTTTGGCTTTTGTAACCGCATTGTGTCTCGTGGTAGGGGGAGCGGGCACGGCTGTGGCCGAGCCGGCTGAAGCGGGCCCCGTTCCAACGAGAAGCGCGGACCCCGTTCCAACGACAATCTCCGCATATACTCCCGGAGGGTTCCTGCCGGGGGCGGATGGCAAGGCACCGATCTACGGTTCGGTGAGCGCAATTTGGCCTGGCGGCACCGAGGCAAAATTGCCTGGGGCTACGGTTAGCCTGTATCCCCATCCCACGTCAAAAGAGGACAGAGAGTCTGGCGCTGTCGCCCCCGTCTATCAAGCAACCACCGATCAGAACGGCATGTACCAGTTCACCGTGGATGCCTCTCCGAGTGGGGACCGGGACTTTGACATAATGATCGAGTATAAAGGCGTCAAAAGGGTGTATGGCAATGTTGATGATGAAGATTCTGACAGTGCCACATACGTCAAACGTCGACTGGTCGTTCGCCCAATTCTCACCACTGAGGCCGATCTTGACGAGGCGGGCACTATACAGGGGAAACTGGCTGAGCCCAAGGAGCTCGAGCTCAAGCGCGACCAGCTAGTTGACTGGGACACGTACCTGTTGGGACGCGGCACAAACCTCGGGGGTAAGAAGGCGCCCGGATTCGACGTAATGCCGATCGAGCGGTTGAAGGCTTATGACAAGCTATCGAGTGCCTTTGCCGCCCACGGGACCAGGATAACTGCCGTCGATGAGAACGGGAATCCGGTCGACCCGAGCCAAATCACCGCAAACCCTGGGACCTACACGGTCACCTACGAGATTGGCTTTGAGCTTCCCACGACAGGCGATGAACCCATAAGGGGTTACCTCACGCCCCGTAGCGGTAAAGAGTACCCCGGAGAGTTTCCTGCAGAGGGCAACCGCATGGTGCTGGGCAGCGCCTCCCTCACGGCAAAGGTGCCCTATAAGCTTTCCTACGATGCCAACGGCGGGGAAGGCGCAACCCCCGACGAGGCATCGTTCATGAAGGGTGCTTCGGTTACTGTTGCGGGCCATGGCGAGCTGAACAAGGGTAAAGCGGAGTTTACCGGCTGGAACACGCAGGCCGACGGGAGCGGCACGTCGTATTCCGCAGGTCAAGAAGTGACCTTCGACGCCGACACCACGCTGTATGCCCAGTGGAAAGAGGTGCCCGCCAAGACGATGAAGGCCCCCAAGCTGGCTGCTACTGGCAGCAATATCCCCTATCTGTTCGAGGCAGCTGCGTTCGCATTGCTCGTAGGCTCTGGCATTGCAGCCTTCAGCAAGCTGGCTCGGCGTCGCCGGGAATAGGCCGACAATCGTGTAGGCGTCAAAGAAACTGCCGACTGAGCGCTGGAGTGGTCGCAGGATTTCTTTCGACTGGCTCTCACCGTATCTGAGCGGCGGCGGCTCCCACAGTGGGGTCGCCGCCGCTTTTGCTTACTGGTGCGCGACTGCATGGTTGATTTAAAGGCACAGCGCCGAAGAGCCTCGTGGATAACGCTCATGAAACTGCTTGAATTCTCAGCTGTCGCGCTCTCGACACTAGGGACGCAGGTATCCCCGCCGCTCTATCGGAGACCTTTCTTCTGCTCGATAAGGTCAAGCAGCTCCTGGCGAGTGTGCGCGCCCAATTTCCCATACATCTGACGTATATGGGTCTTTGGCATGGACTCCACGCCCAGCTCGGTCACCACCTTTTCGACCTCCCGCGTGGACACACCCATGAGGTACATCTCGGCGACCGGCGCGACGAGCGCACGGTCGACGCGCCAACGTGGTAGTTGCGTGAAACTCGGCACAAACGCCAAAAGATATTGAGGTGAGGAGTCGCGAATCCCTATCATTGATACTTGCGCCTTATTATGCCCGAGGTGATCCGTATCCACCCCGCTGTATCAGGCGCTGAGCGGGATGGACGGAGTCAGATAATGGGCGAAGGCGTGTGTGCGCACCGAAAATGCAGGGAAGGATCCCCTTTGGCTGCCAGTAGCACTGCCAACCAGCCCAGGAACCGCATCTCATTCGCTAAGCTCGCCGAACCGCTTCAGGCCCCGAACCTTCTGGGCCTGCAGGTCGAGAGCTTCGATTGGCTGCTGGGCAATGACGCGTGGAAGGCTCGCGTCGAAGCCGCTAAGGCGGAAGGCCGTAACGACGTCCCCGACGTCTCCGGTCTTGAAGAAATCTTCGAAGAAGTTTCGCCGATTGAGGACTTGGGCAAGACCATGTCCCTTACGTTCAGGGAATGCCAGCTCGAACGACCGAAGTACTCGATCGAAGAAGCAAAGACCAAGGACTACACATACTCTGCACCGATGTATGTGACCGCGGAGTTCATGAACAACGAGACCCTTGAGATCAAGCGTCAGACCGTGTTCATGGGCGATTTCCCGCTCATGACCCCGCGTGGCACCTTTATCATCAATGGCACTGAGCGTGTTGTCGTCTCGCAGCTCGTCCGTTCCCCGGGCGTCTACTTCGAGCGCGTTTCCGAACGTTCCACCGACCGTGAAACGTTCAGCGCAAAGGTCATTCCTAGCCGCGGCGCATGGCTCGAATTTGAAATCGACAAGCGCGATTCTGTTGGCGTTCGTATTGACCGCAAGCGCAAGCAACCTGTCACCCACTTCCTCAAGGCAATCGGCATGACCGAATCTGAGATTCGTGAAGAGTTTGCCGAATACCCGGTGCTCCTCGAGACCCTCGAGAAGGACACCGTCAAGACCCAGGAAGAAGCCCTCGTCGACATCTACCGCAAGCTCCGTCCCGGCGAGCCCGCAAACGTCGAATCGGCACGCACCCTGCTGAACAACTTCTACTTCGATTCGAAGCGCTACGACCTGGCAAAGGTCGGTCGCTACAAGATCAACAAGAAGCTCGGCACCGACGCAGATCCGAAGGCTTCGACTCTCTCCATCGATGACGTCGTTGCAACCGTGAAGTACATGCTCGCTCTGCACAAGGGTGAGAAGACCTTCCTCGGCACCCGCAACGGTGGCGAGGTTGTCGAACTCCGTGTTGAAGCGGACGACATCGATCACTTTGGTAACCGCCGCATTCGCGCAGTTGGCGAGCTCATTCAGGCGCAGGTTCGCGCAGGTCTGTCCCGCATGGAGCGTACCGTCCGCGAACGTATGACGACCCAGGAAGCCGACTCGATTACTCCTCAGTCGCTGATCAATATCCGCCCGGTTGTTGCAGCGATCAAGGAATTCTTCGGCACCTCCCAGCTGTCGCAGTTCATGGATCAGAACAACCCGCTTGCAGGTCTGACGCACAAGCGTCGTCTGTCGGCTCTTGGCCCTGGCGGTCTGTCCCGTGA
Organism: Actinotignum sp. usb-actsch-rep-73; assembly: GCF_059082735.1. Classification (NCBI taxonomy): domain Bacteria; kingdom Bacillati; phylum Actinomycetota; class Actinomycetes; order Actinomycetales; family Actinomycetaceae; genus Actinotignum; species Actinotignum sp. usb-actsch-rep-73. The sequence continues at coordinate 15,988 of NZ_JBHNPV010000053.1, forward strand.
ACGCGCAGGCATGGAAGTTCGTGACGTCCACCCGTCGCACTATGGCCGCATGTGCCCGATCGAATCCCCTGAAGGCCCGAACATTGGTCTGATCGGTTCGCTCGCAACCTTCGGTCGCATTAACCCCTTCGGTTTCGTTGAGACCCCGTACCGCGTTGTTCGCAACGGAAAAGTCACCGACGAGGTCGAATACCTGACCGCAGACGACGAAATCGGTCACTACATTGCACAGGCCTCGTCCCGTCTGAACGACGACGGTACTTTCGCAGAAGACCATGTCCTCTGCCGTGTCGCCGGTGAAGACCCGACGCTGATCCTGCGCGACCGAGTTGACTACATGGACGTGTCTGCACGTCAGATGGTGTCTGTTGCAGCAGCGTTCATTCCGTTCCTCGAGCACGACGACGCAAACCGCGCACTCATGGGCGCGAACATGCAGCGTCAGGCAGTGCCGTTGCTGACCACCGAAGCACCGCTGGTCGGTACCGGTATGGAACGTCGTGCAGCACAGGACTCCGGTGAAATGATCATCGCCACCCACGCTGGTGTTGTTTCCGAAGTTTCGGCAGACATGATCATCGTTTCCACGGACGAAGGCGGTCGCGACACCTACCGTCTTGAAAAGTTCGAACGTTCGAATCCGGGCAACTGCACCAACCAGCGTGTCATCGTCGACGAAGGCGACCGCGTTGAGGCCGGCTCCGTCTTGGCTGATGGTCCGGCAACCGACAATGGTGAAGTCGCACTCGGCAAGAACCTGCTCGTCGCCTACATGTCGTGGGAAGGCCTCAACTACGAAGACGCGATCATCCTGTCGCGTCGCGTCGTTGAAGAGGACGTCCTCACCTCGATCCATATCGAGGAATACGAGGTCGACGCCCGCGAAACCAAGCTCGGCGAAGAAGAAATCACCCGCGATATCCCGAACGTCTCCGAAGAGTCACTCGCTGACCTAGACGAACGTGGCATTATCCGCATTGGTGCCGAGGTTACCGCTGGCGACGTTCTCGTTGGCAAGGTCACCCCGAAGGGTGAAACTGAGCTCACCTCCGAAGAACGCCTTCTGCGCGCAATCTTCGGTGAGAAAGCCCGTGAAGTTCGTGATACCTCCCTGCGTGTTCCTCACGGCCAGGAAGGCATCGTCATCGGCGTCCGCGAATTCAACGACGAAGAAGACGAACTCAACCCTGGCGTTCGACAGACCGTTCGCGTCTACGTCGCCCAACGTCGCAAGATCACCATTGGTGACAAGATGGCAGGCCGCCACGGTAACAAGGGCGTTGTCTCCAAGATTCTGCCGGTTGAGGACATGCCGTTCCTCGAAGACGGAACCCCGGTTGACATCATCCTCAACCCGCTTGGTGTCCCCGGCCGTATGAACGTCGGCCAGGTACTCGAATACCACCTCGGCTGGCTCGCTCACCAGGGCTGGGATGCTTCCAAGGCTGTCGAGGCCGGCGAAGCATGGACCCGTCACCTCCCGGCTGACGGCATCACCACCGAACCTGAGACTCTCGTGGCAACCCCCGTGTTCGACGGTCTTGAAGCCGACGAACTCGCAGGCCTGCTGCGTAACGTGAACCCGAACCGCGACGGCAACCGTCTGACGAACGAGCAGGGCAAGGCCCGCCTGTTCGACGGTCGTTCCGGTGAACCGTTCCCGTATCCGATCGCAGTGGGCTACACCTACATGCTCAAGCTCCACCACCTGGTTGACGACAAGATTCACGCCCGTTCAACCGGCCCATACTCGATGATCACGCAGCAGCCACTGGGCGGTAAAGCCCAGTTCGGTGGCCAGCGTTTCGGTGAGATGGAAGTGTGGGCGCTCGAAGCTTACGGTGCAGCCTACGCGCTCCAGGAACTCCTCACAATCAAGTCGGATGACACGACCGGTCGTGTGAAGGTCTACGAAGCGATCGTCAAGGGCGAAGACATTCCTGAGCCCGGAATCCCCGAGTCCTTCCGAGTTCTCATCCAGGAAATGCGCTCGCTGTGCCTGAACGTCGAAGCTCTCGACGCAGCCGGCAACGCCATAGACCTGCGTGACCAGGAAGAAGACTTCAACGCGCGCGAAGACCTCGGCATCACGCTTGATGCCCGTCCGAACGCTGCGGCGACCATCGACGCGATCTGATAGGGAGAGATGACTTTGCTGGACGCCAAAACGTTCGACAGCCTGAAGATCACCCTGGCCACAAGCGATGACATCGCTTCGTGGTCACACGGTGAAGTCAAGAAGCCGGAGACCATCAACTACCGCACGCTCAAGCCCGAGCGCGACGGCCTGTTCGGTGAACAGATCTTCGGCCCCACACGCGACTGGGAATGCGCGTGTGGCAAGTACAAGCGTGTCCGTTACAAGGGCATCGTGTGTGAAAAGTGTGGCGTCGAGGTCACGCGCTCTAAGGTTCGCCGCGAGCGCATGGGCCACATCGACCTCGCCGCACCGGTCACCCACATCTGGTACTTCAAGGGCGTGCCCTCGCGCCTCGGTTACGTGCTGAACCTCGCTCCGAAGGACCTCGAAAAGGTCATTTACTTCGCCGCATACATGGTCACCGAAATCGACGAAAAGGGCCGCGACGAGGACCTCATGGATCTGCGCGCTGAACTCGAAGTTCAGAAGAAGCAGATGGAAGACCGCCGTGACGACGCCATCAACCAGGCGGCCGAGAAGCTCGAAGCTGACCTCGCTGCTCTCGAAGCTGATGGCGCCTCCGCCGCGGAACGCGAAAAGCTCCGCAAGAGCGCCGAGAAGGACATGGCGCGCCTTCGTAAGCGCTTCGACGGTGACATCGACGGTCTTGAGGTCGTGTGGGATAACTTCACGAACCTGAAGGTCGGTGCCCTGATCGGTGACGAGCGCCTCTACCGCGCGATGGTCGCCCGCTACGGCACCTACTTCAAGGGCGACATGGGCGCAGCTGCCATCCAGAAGCGCCTGGAAACCTTCGATCTTGAAGCCGAAGTCGAATCCCTCCGTCAGACCATTGCGTCCGACTCCGGGCCTCGTAAAGCACGTGCCATCAAGCGCCTGAAGGTCATCAACGCCTTCATCGCGACCGGCAACTCGCCGGCATCGATGGTCCTGACCAAGATTCCGGTTATTCCGCCGGACCTGCGCCCGATGGTTCAGCTGGACGGTGGCCGCTTCGCGACCTCCGACCTCAACGACCTGTACCGTCGAGTGATCAACCGCAACACCCGACTCAAGCGACTGCTTGAACTGGGTGCGCCGGACGTCATCGTCGCGAACGAAAAGCGCATGCTGCAGGAATCTGTGGACGCGCTCTTCGACAACGGTCGCCGTGGTCGCCCCGTTGCAGGCCCGGGCAACCGCCCGCTGAAGTCGATCTCTGACATGCTCAAGGGCAAGCAGGGTCGCTTCCGTCAGAACCTGCTCGGTAAGCGCGTCGACTACTCTGGCCGTTCGGTCATCGTCGTCGGCCCGCAGCTGAAGCTCCACCAGTGTGGTCTGCCCAAGCAGATGGCACTCGAGCTCTTCAAGCCCTTCGTCATGAAGCGCCTCGTTGAGAAGAACTACGCGCAGAACGTCAAGGCAGCGAAGCGCAAGGTCGAGCGTCAGCGCCCCGAGGTGTGGGACGTCCTCGACGACGTTATCCGCGAGCACCCCGTGCTACTGAACCGTGCACCTACCCTTCACCGTCTGGGCATCCAGGCGTTCGAGCCTCAGCTCATTGAAGGTAAAGCCATTCAGCTGCACCCGCTCGCCTGTGGCGCGTTCAACGCTGACTTCGACGGTGACCAGATGGCAGTCCACCTGCCACTGGGTGCCGAGGCTCAGGCTGAAGCGCGTATCCTCATGCTGTCGACGAACAACATTCTGAAGCCGTCCGACGGCCGCCCCGTTGCGATGCCGTCACAGGACATGATCATTGGCCTGTTCCACCTGACTTCGGAACCGGATTCGACGATCGAAGTTGCCAAGGATTCTGCCGGCAACCCCATCGTTCCGTCGTTCTCCAGTGCCGCTGAAGCGATTATGGCGTTCGACATGGGTCTGCTTGACCTCAACGCGAAGGCTCTCATTCGCTTCGACGGCATCGTTCCGCCGGCCGATTGGGAAGCACCTGAAGGTTGGGAACCGGGCGACGATGTTCTGCTCGAAACCAGCCTCGGTCGCGCGATCTTCAACGAGCAGCTACCGGTTGACTACCCGTTCGTGAACGAGGTCGTCGGCAAGAAGCAGCTCGGTCAGATCGTCAACACCCTGACCCAGCGTTACCCGAACGTTCTGGTTGCAGAATGCCTCGATGCCCTGAAGTCGGCCGGCTTCCACTGGTCGACGTGGTCGGGTATCACGATCGCGTTCTCCGACATCCAGGCATCGCCGCGCAAGGAAGAAATTCTTGCTGAATACGAGGCTCGCGCAGCCAAGATTCAGGAAGACTTCGACGCAGGCTTCATCCTCGAAGAAAACCGCTACAAGGACCTCGTTGACCTTTGGCTCGAATGCACCCAGAAGGTTGCAGACGACATGCGCGGTAACTTCGACGATCGCAACACCGTGTACCGCATGGTCAACTCGGGCGCGCGTGGTAACTGGTCACAGGTCCAGCAGATCGCAGGTATGCGTGGTCTGGTGTCCGACCCGAAGCAGAAGCTCATTGAGCGTCCGATCAAGGCGAACTACCGCGAAGGCTTGACCGTTCTCGAGTACTTCATCGCAACGCACGGTGCTCGTAAGGGTCTTGCTGATACGGCACTTCGTACCGCAGAGTCTGGCTACCTGACTCGTCGTCTGGTTGACGTCTCGCAGGACGTCATCGTTCGTGAAGAGGATTGTGGCACCCGCCAGGGCGTCAAGATCAAGATCGCGAAGAAGGTCGACGGCGTTTGGGAGGCTCTCGAAACGGTTGAGACCACCGCATATGCGCGTAACCTTGCCCGCGATGCTGTGAACGAAGCCGGCGAGGTCGTCATGCCCGCAGGCACCGATCTTGGTGACGATGAGCTCATCGCACTTGCGCAAGCAGGCGTTGAAGAGATCACCTGCCGTTCCGTCCTCACCTGTGAATCGCAGGTCGGCACCTGTGCTGCCTGCTACGGTCGCTCGTTGGCTACCGGCAAGCAGGTTGATATTGGTGAAGCAGTTGGCATTATCGCCGCTCAGTCGATTGGTGAGCCCGGTACTCAGCTCACGATGCGTACGTTCCACACCGGTGGCGCCGCATCTGCAGCTGATATTACCCAGGGTCTGCCACGAGTTCAGGAACTCTTTGAGGCTCGTAGTCCGAAGATGGAAGCAAAGATGAGCGAGGCCGCTGGTCGCGTTCACATTGATGACGAGGATCCGTCGGTCCGTCGCATCGTCATTACTCGTGATGATGCGAAGGAAGATGACGTTATTGAGGTCTCGCGTCGTCAGGAGCTTCTTGTTGCTGAAGGCGAGCATGTCGAGGCAGGCAAGCCTCTGACTGAGGGTCAGCTTGATCCGAAGGAAATCGTTCGCATCATGGGGCGCTCCGTCGCGCAGAAGCAGCTTGTTGACGAGGTCCAGAAGGTCTACCGCGATCAGGGCGTCGGTATCCACGCGAAGCACATTGAGGTCATCGTTCGCCAGATGTTGCGTCGAATTACCATCCTTGAGCCCGGTGATACGACTTTCATGCCCGGCGAGCTTGTTGACCGTATGGCTTACCTGGCGCAGAACCGCAAGGTCGCTGCCGAGGGCGGGCAACCTGCTTCCGGTCGTCAGATGCTTATGGGTATCACGAAGGCGTCGCTGGCAACCGACTCGTGGCTGTCGGCGGCATCCTTCCAGGAGACGACGAAGGTTCTCACTGAGGCAGCGATGAACGGCAAGTCTGATTCGCTCGTTGGCCTCAAGGAGAACGTCATTCTCGGTAAGCTCATCCCGGCTGGTACCGGCTTGTCGCGTTACAACCGAGTCACCGTTGAGCCCACTGCGGAAGCACTTGCTGCTTCGAACTACACGCAGATGGACTTCCAGGATGGTGGAGTTTCCGAGGACTTCCTCGATGCTCTTGGTGCGATCGACTTCGGTATGTCGTTCCGTGAGTAGTAGTTGCTCTTTAGCCAGGCAATGACCGGCTAAATACGAGGCGTGGCGCTTGATGTGATTTGTTCGCTCGGGCGCCACGCTTTGTATATGTTGTCGTCTGTCTTTCGGCGCTTGTTCACCGTCGGCGAACGGTGAACAAGCGCCTGTTCGCTCAGAGCGAACAGATTGTATTTGGTGCGCCGTCGAACGAGCGCGGGACACAGAAGTTACGAAATGTGACTGTAAATCGTGAACAAGCGCGGGGGTGAGGAAGCGGTATCAGACCCGAGACGACACCGTAGTGCCTAGGCAGTGGCAGGGGTGCCGAGTGGCAAGGGTGGAAATGTCAGTAAAAACGGTGGATTGATTCGGTCAGTAGAGACAGGCGAGGTGTCAGGCGTGGACGCGAGCGCGTCTCATAGTGGCCGGACAAGCGTCAACCTGCAGAAGTAGCATGAACACGGAATTCAATATCTTCGAACAGTCTGACAAGTCTTCCCAACGGAAACGGATGAACTGCCAACCGTCGGCCTCTAATTGTGTCTGTCGTTGAACTTGCTTGGCCGTAGCCTCGTCAATCTCTAAGTCACTGTCCCCGTACTTGAAACGCCCGTCAAACTCGATTGCGACGTGAGCCTCAGGAAAGCAGAGATCGAAGAAGAAACGGTTGCCGTTACTTGTGACTTCGTACTGCGTTTCAATGCCAGCTAGTCCGCTTGAACGCAGAATCCATAGGATGTGGCTTTCTCCAGGACTCTCGCACGCGGCATCGGCGTGAGCGAACAGCCAAGAGCCGTCCGCGCGATGGCGGTGGCCCGATTCGAGCTGTTTGAACTGAGCGATCAACGACTGCCTGAGTGTTCGAAGGCGTTTTTTGAATCCAATGCTTCTGCTTCGTGTGTTCTCAATCAACAGGCGCATCCCCGAGCAAGCCATCGAGAAAGCTAGCGCACCGCACTCCTGCACTGCGAGCGTCAACAGCGCGTCATGTAAGGTCAAACTCCGCACTCCATCAATCCTGCACGTGTGATTGGCGATAGGAAGCATCCGGTGAAACACGATTGTGGCGCGACTGGCTAGTACTTCTTCGCCGAGAGTGACCGCTGGTAACGCCTTTGCAGAACGCGTTGAATTTGACAGGGAAGCCATATGGACGTCGCCGGGGTAATCAAACGCGCGGGCACCGTGCAAGTACGCTGCTGATATCCCCGTTGGAACGCATCGCGGATGAGTGTGCTGAACAGCGATAATACGAGCAAGTTGGACGGCCTGTTCACGTTGCCAATGCTGAGGGAGTGTCGAGAGGTAGGTGACGCTCAGGAAAGCGCCTCTTCGTATTTCGACGTTGTACATGAGTTCGTCGCGCGAAGCTCGGTGCGGGCGGGTGAATGTCATTGCCTTGCGGACGTCGCGGATGCGAGGCGCCTGGAAACGGTGCATGGGGACCTCGATTGTGGGCTGAGGGGGGAGTAGGTGTCTAGCTTCCGCGATGGAGAGGGAATGTGCGAGGCTCCCTAGAGCGAAATGTTGATAAGTCGGGGTGTGTGAAAACTGTGGAAAACTACCGCGCTTGTTCACCGTTGCGGAACTCAATACGGGGAGGGAAGCGCGTAGTTTTGCGACTTTGGCGCGCTTGTTGAAGCAAAGCGCTCCTAGGCGTTCAAGTCCGTCAGGGTTTGGAAAAGGGTTCGCGGTGCCCTAAATGAGGAGTCGTTGGTGGTGAACAAGCGCGGTGGGTGGGGCGGGCGGTGGTGAACAAGCGCGGTGGGGGAAGTGGGGCGCACCTCACGAGTTGCGCCTTTGACCAAGAAACCCCAAGCCTCGTAAACTAGACGAGGTTCCCGTGTATTTACGGGTTCTCTTTCGTCAGCTTTCGCTGACAGCGGGCTCCGTCCGTCGGAGCTCCGGGCGTCATTCTCTGGCCAGCCGAACGGTGGCTATCATGGCGCACCGGCCCCTTGACGGACATGCGTGTGTCCGTAAGGGGATTCGTCAAGCCATGGATGACTAGACAAGGGCCTTTCGCGATTGCTCAATCGAAAGGCCTCCGACGGAAAGAAACTGGAGAACCAGTGCCTACCATTCAGCAGCTCGTCCGCAAGGGTCGTAGCTCGAAGCGCTCGAAGGTGAAGACCCCAGCGCTTAAGGGCTCGCCTCAGCGACGTGGTGTGTGCACCCGCGTGTACACCACCACCCCGAAGAAGCCGAACTCAGCCCTCCGTAAGGTTGCTCGTGTGCGCCTTTCGTCCGGCATTGAGGTTACGGCGTACATCCCCGGTGAAGGCCACAACCTGCAGGAGCACTCGATCGTGCTCGTTCGCGGTGGTCGTGTGAAGGACCTCCCGGGTGTCCGTTACCGTATCGTTCGTGGCTCCCTCGACACCCAGGGTGTTCGTGGTCGCCAGCAGGCTCGTTCCCGCTACGGCGCGAAGAAGGAGAAGAAGTAATGCCTCGTAAGGGCCCAGCTCCTAAGCGTCCCCTCGTCGACGATCCGGTCTACGGCTCGAAGGTCGTGACCCAGCTCGTCAACCGCGTACTCCTCGACGGTAAGAAGACCGTTGCAGAGCGCATCGTTTACGGTGCACTGGAGACCGTGCGTGAGCGCACCGAGCAGGAACCGGTTTCGGTTCTGAAGCGCGCTCTTGACAACATTCGTCCCGCCCTTGAGGTTCGCTCCCGCCGTGTTGGTGGCGCGACCTACCAGGTTCCGGTTGAGGTTCGCCCCGCGCGCGCCACGACCCTTGCCCTGCGTTGGCTGGTTGACTATTCGCGTCAGCGTCGCGAAAAGACGATGACCGAGCGCCTCGCGAACGAGATCCTGGATGCCTCCAACGGTCTCGGCGCCGCCGTGAAGCGTCGTGAGGACATGCACAAGATGGCCGAGTCGAACCGCGCGTTCGCTCACTACCGCTGGTGATTTTGGGTGACGAGGCCGGGATCTTCGGTCTTCGTCAACCTTAATTTTGCCCGCGAATTCACAATCACTTCGAGCGAAGGATCGCACTCGTGGCACTAGACGTGCTTACCGACCTTAACAAGGTTCGAAACATTGGCATCATGGCTCACATTGATGCCGGCAAGACGACCGTGACGGAACGCATCCTGTTCTACACGGGCATTAACTACAAGATCGGCGAGACCCACGACGGCGCCTCGACGACCGACTGGATGGAACAGGAAAAGGAACGCGGCATTACGATTACGTCCGCCGCTGTTACCTCTTTCTGGAACGGCAACCAGATCAACATCATCGACACCCCCGGCCACGTTGACTTCACGGTTGAGGTTGAGCGCTCCCTGCGTGTGCTCGACGGCGCTGTTGCAGTCTTCGACGGTAAGGAAGGCGTTGAGCCACAGTCTGAGACCGTGTGGCGTCAGGCTGACAAGTACGAGGTTCCGCGTATCTGCTTCATCAACAAGATGGACAAGATGGGCGCTGACTTCTACTTCTCCGTTTCGACGATTAAGGATCGCCTCCACGCGACCCCGATCGTCATGCAGCTCCCGATCGGTGCAGAGAATGACTTCGAGGGTCAGGTTGACCTGCTCTCGATGGAGTCCCTGCGCTACCCGGCAAAAGACGACAAGGGCGAGGCAACCCTCGGCTCCCTCGTTGTTCGTGGCCCGATCCCCGAGGATCTGCAGGAACGCGCGGAAGAATACCGTGAACTCATGATCGAGGCTGCTGCGGAAGGCTCCGACGAGCTGACCGAGGCATACCTGGAGAATGGTGAGCTGACCGTCGAGCAGATTAAGGAAGGCATCCGCCTGCTGACGATCTCTGGTCGCGCATTCCCGGTTTACTGCGGTACCGCTCTTCGTAACATGGGTGTTCAGCCCGTGCTCGACGCGGTTGTTGACTTCCTCCCGTCTCCGCTGGACGTTGAGTCCGTCCGTGGCTTCAAGCCCGGTTCGGAAACCGAAGAAGAGACCGAGTCCCGTAAGCCTGACGAGAACGAACCGTTCGCAGCTCTTGCATTCAAGATTGCTGCTCACCCGTTCTACGGCAAGCTCACCTTCGTCCGCGTGTACTCCGGCAAGGTGGACTCTGGCGCACAGGTCTTGAACTCCACCAAGGGCAAGAAGGAACGCATCGGCAAGATCTTCCAGATGCACTCCAACAAGGAAAACCCCGTGGATCAGGCACATGCTGGCCACATCTACGCGGTTATCGGCCTGAAGGACACGACCACTGGTGATACGCTCTGCGCAATCGACAAGCCGATCGTTCTCGAATCGATGACGTTCCCGAAGCCTGTTATCCAGGTTGCGGTTGAGCCGAAGTCGAAGGCTGACCAGGAAAAGATGGGCGTCGCAATTCAGAAGCTCGCCGAAGAGGACCCGACCTTCACGGTCGAGCTCGACGCTGAGACTGGCCAGACGATCATCGGTGGTATGGGTGAGCTTCACCTGGACATCATCGTTGACCGTATGCGTCGCGAATTCAAGGTTGAAGCAAACGTCGGTGCTCCGATGGTTGCCTACCGCGAGACCATCCGCAAGAAGGTCGAGAAGTACGAGTACACGCACAAGAAGCAGACCGGTGGTTCCGGTCAGTTCGCGCGTGTCATCATCGCTCTCGAACCTATCCCCGCAGGCTCCGAGGAAGAGTACGAGTTCGAGGACAAGGTCACTGGTGGCCGCGTTCCGCGCGAGTACATTCCTTCGGTTAACGCTGGTATCCAAGACGCCATGCAGTCCGGTGTTCTCGCCGGCTACCCGATGGTTGACATCAAGGCAACGCTCCTCGATGGTGCGTACCACGAAGTTGACTCTTCGGAAATGGCGTTCAAGGTTGCCGGTTCGATGGCTTTGAAGGAAGCCGCGAAGAAGGCAAGCCCGGTTCTTCTTGAGCCGATCATGGCCGTTGAGGTCCGTACTCCTGAGGAGTACATGGGCGACGTCATCGGCGACCTGAACTCCCGTCGTGGACAGATTTCGTCCATGGATGAGCAGCACGGTATCCGCGTCGTCAAGGCACAGGTTCCGCTCTCTGAAATGTTCGGATACGTTGGCGACCTGCGTTCCAAGACGCAGGGCCGTGCAGTGTACTCGATGGAGTTCGACTCCTACGCGGAAGTTCCGCGTAACGTCGCTGACGAAATCGTCGGCAAGTCCCGGGGCGAGTGAGTCCCGATCCGTCGCGTTTCGCTTGCTCGCGCTAAGAAATTAGCGCGAGCGTAGCGACCCGCCTCACATACCAACAATTTCCATGTAGGTTTCGGCCGGCTGGGTGTTAGAGTTGCACGTAGCCAAAGGCTAGAAAAACTACCCGAGTCCAGGAGGACACAAGTGGCGAAGGCCAAGTTCGAGCGCAGCAAGCCGCACGTCAACATCGGTACCATCGGTCACGTTGACCACGGCAAGACCACGCTTACCGCAGCAATCACCAAGGTTCTGCACGACAAGTACCCGGAACTGAACGAGTTCACCCCGTTCGAAAACGTCGACAACGCTCCTGAAGAGCGTGAGCGTGGCATTACGATTAACGTTTCCCACGTCGAGTACCAGACCGAGGCGCGTCACTACGCACACGTTGACGCCCCCGGCCACGCCGACTACGTCAAGAACATGATCACCGGTGCAGCTCAGATGGATGGCGCAATCCTCGTTGTCGCCGCCACCGACGGCCCGATGGCTCAGACCCGCGAGCACGTTCTGCTTGCTCGCCAGGTGGGCGTTCCGACGATCCTGGTTGCCCTCAACAAGGCCGATATGGTCGACGATGAGGAAATGCTGGAGCTCGTTGAGGAAGAGTGCCGCGACCTGCTCGAGTCCCAGGACTTCGATCGCGACGCCCCGATCATCCAGGTTTCCGCGCTGAAGGCTCTCGAAGGCGATCCGCAGTGGGTTGCTAAGGTCGAGGAGCTCATGGAGGCAGTCGACACCTTCGTGCCGACTCCTGAGCGCGACATGGACAAGCCGTTCCTCATGCCGATCGAAGACGTCTTCACCATCACCGGCCGTGGCACCGTTGTTACCGGTCGTGTTGAGCGTGGCAAGCTCCCGATCAACTCTGAGGTTGAAATCCTCGGTATCCGCGAACCGCAGAAGACCACCGTTACCGGTATCGAGATGTTCCACAAGTCCATGGATGAAGCATGGGCAGGCGAGAACTGTGGTCTCCTCCTGCGTGGCACCAAGCGCGATGAGGTTGAGCGCGGTCAGGTCGTTGCCGTTCCCGGTTCGATCACCCCGCACACCAACTTCACCGGACAGGTCTACATCCTCAAGAAGGAAGAAGGCGGTCGTCACAACCCGTTCTTCTCGAACTACCGTCCGCAGTTCTACTTCCGCACCACGGACGTGACCGGCGTCATCACCCTCCCCGAGGGCACCGACATGGTCATGCCTGGCGACACCACCGAGATCACCGTCGAGCTCATCCAGCCGATCGCTATGGAGCCGGGCCTCGGCTTCGCGATCCGCGAGGGTGGTCGCACGGTTGGTTCCGGTCGTGTGACTGCGATCGAGAAGTGATCGACTCCGGTCGGGCGTTCCGCTGAGGCGGGTCGTCCGGACCGGGTGAGAGCTTCGGTCCAGTGGACCTCGAAGGGCCGCCATCCCCGTCAGGGGGTGGTGGCCTTTTCGCTTTTTGTGCGTGCTTGTTCGTGGTTGTTTGTGTGCTTGTTCGTCGGGGCGGCGTCGACGGCGGATACGGAGTACACGGTTAAAGGGGCGGTGTCGGGGCACTTTGCTGCGTTGGCGTCGAAGTCGGCTGCGACGGGTGGTCGTGATATTCAGTTCAAGTTCACCTGGACTGGTGAGCAGACGCCTGAGGGTGCGGATGCGAAGACTCAGGTGGGTATTACGTACACGGTGAAGTACAAGCCCGCCCCGGCTGGGCCGAACAACCCGACACCGTCTGACCCCCCGAACACCAACAATTCGAGGCCGCGAAAGATCGCGAAGACCGGCTTCAATGGAACGCTCGTTGGCGGACTCGGAATCCTCTGCCTGGTTGCGGATGTGTGTGCAGTTCGTCAGAAATGCGACTGAGACGCCCAGCGTCATTAGCGAATACTAGGGTGACTGTGGAGCACTGAACCTCTGGTCGGTGCCCCGCAGGCGCCTCGTGCTAGTACACCCCCAGGTAGACGACACGCCCGAGTGCGGGTACACTGATTCGCGGTGCTTCAAGCACCTGTGGGCTAAAGGCTCCAAGTCGAAGCGCATGGGGGCTGACAAGTAATTTAATCGTCCGTGTAATGTATGAGGATTCACACTCCAGATGGCGAGTTCAAACTTGCTAGGAAAGGTGTGGCTCTGTCAGACTTGAACGGTTGCCTCGCGACCCGTGGGGCGGTTCCGCAGGGATTCTGCGGACTGGGCTGAAACGCCCGTGATCTTTGGACAAGACAACGGTCCACCTTCACATAAGAAGGAACCGCGCAATATGTGTGTCACTTTTTTAAGCGACACGCCCGAGTGCGGGGACCGGTGACGAATCTGTACGAGAAGAGGTAAGACGGCATGGCGGGACAGAAGATCCGCATCCGGCTGAAGTCGTATGACCACGAGGTCATCGACAGCTCCGCGCGCAAGATCGTGGACACCGTGCAACGAGCAGGTGCCACTGTTGTGGGCCCGGTTCCACTGCCGACCGAAAAGAACGTGTTTGTCGTCATTCGGTCGCCCCACAAATACAAGGACAGCCGCGAGCACTTTGAGATGCGCACACACAAGCGGCTCATCGACATCATCGACCCGACGCCGAAGGCTGTCGATTCGCTCATGCGTATCGACCTGCCCGCAGACGTCAACATCGAGATCAAGCTCTGAGGACATCTGCAATGACTACTGACAACAAGCAGCACGCAGCTGCGCCGATTAAGGCGTTGCTCGGCCGCAAGCTCGGCATGACCCAGGTTTGGGACGCTGACGGCCGCCTCGTGCCCCTCACTGTCGTGCAGGTCGGCACTAACATTGTGACCCAGGTTCGCACCGAAGAGGTCGACGGCTACTCCGCCGTTCAGATCGGTTTCGGCGAAATCGAAGCACGCAAGGTCACCAAGCCTCTCGCAGGCCACTTCGCAAAGGCTGGCGTCGAACCCCGTCGTCACCTGACCGAGGTCCGCACCTCCGCCCATGACTCTTACGAGGTGGGGCAGGAACTCGACGCTTCCACCTTCGAGGCTGGACAGGCTGTTGATGTTTCCGGCAACACCAAGGGCAAGGGCTTTGCAGGCGTTATGAAGCGTCACGGCTTTGCCGGCGTTTCCGCTTCGCACGGTGCACACCGTAACCACCGCAAGCCCGGTTCGATCGGTGCTTGCGCAACCCCCGGACGCATCTTCAAGGGCCTGCGCATGGCCGGCCGCATGGGTGGCGTTCGTCGTACCGTCCAGAACCTCAAGGTCCAGGCAGTCGACACCGAGAAGGGCCTACTGCTCATCAGTGGCGCCATCCCGGGTCCGAAGAACTCCGTGGTCCTGGTTCGCTCGTCCGTGAAGGGTGCGTGAAATGGCTGACGTTCAGACCATCGACGTCTTCGATCTCAAGGGCAAGAAGGCAGCTTCGGTTGACCTCCCCGCAGAGATCTTCGACGTTCCCACGAACATTCCGCTGATGCACCAGGTCGTCGTCGCACAGCTTGCTGCTGCCCGACAGGGTACGCACGCAACCAAGACGCGTGGCATGGTTTCTGGTGGCGGCAAGAAGCCGTTCCGCCAGAAGGGTACCGGTAACGCTCGTCAGGGCTCGATCCGTGCACCGCACTTCACCGGTGGCGGCATCGTCCACGGCCCGCAGCCACGTGACTACGATCAGCGCACCCCCAAGAAGATGAAGCAGGGCGCACTCCGCTCCGCTCTGTCTGACCGTGCACGCGCAGGTCGCATCCACATCGTCACCGCTCTCATCGAAGGTGAGAAGCCGTCGACGAAGTCCGCTCTCGCAGCGCTTCGCGCGATCGTCGAGGACCGTCAGGCTCTCGTCGTCATCGAGCGTAACGATGAGCTCACCGCTCTCAGCCTGCGTAACGCTCCCGAGGTTCACGTCCTTTGGGCAGACCAGCTGAACACCTACGACGTCCTTGACGCCGACGATATCGTGTTCACCCTGGCAGCCATGGAGTCCTTCCTCGGCACCAAGGAGGAGACCAAGTGAGCACCCTCGAAGCGGGCAAGAACCCGCGCGACATCATTCTGAAGCCCGTCGTCACCGAGAAATCCTCCATCCTCATGGATGAAGGCAAGTACACCTTCGAGGTTGACCCGCGCGCCAACAAGACCGAAATCAAGATTGCCATCGAAGAAATCTTCGGTGTCAAGGTCGGTCAGGTGGCCACTCAGAACCGTAAGGGCAAGACCTACCGGACCCGCACGGGTCAGGGCAAGCGCAAGGACGTCAAGCGAGCAATCGTGACCCTGCGTGAAGGCGCCATCGACATCTTCGGCGATCAGGCCTGAAAACCGGAGAGGTAGAGGACAAAAATGGGAATCCGCAAATACAAGCCCACGACCCCGGGTCGTCGTGGCGCGTCGGTCTCTGATTTCGTTGAGATCACCCGCTCCGAGCCCGAGAAGTCGTTGGTTCGTCCGCTGCACAAGACCGGTGGACGTAACTCGAACGGCCGCGTGACCTCGCGTCACCGTGGCGGTGGCCACAAGCGTCAGTACCGCGTCATCGACTTCCGTCGTCATGACAAGGACGGTGTCCCGGCAGTCGTCGCTCACATCGAGTACGACCCGAACCGTACCGCTCGCATCGCCCTCCTGCACTACGCAGATGGCGAAAAGCGCTACATCCTGGCACCGGCCAAGCTGAACCAGGGTGACCGCATCGAAGCAGGCGCCGGCGCCGATATCAAGCCCGGTAACAATCTGCCGTTGCGTAACATCCCGCTCGGTACCGTTATCCACGCTGTCGAACTCAAGCCCGGTGGCGGCGCAAAGATCGCCCGCTCCGCCGGTTCGTCCGTTCAGCTCGTCGCCAAGGAAGGCCGCTTCGCCCAGTTGCGTATGCCGTCCGGCGAAATCCGCAACGTCGAAATCACCTGCCGTGCAACGGTCGGCGAGGTCGGCAACGCTGAACAATCCAACATCAACTGGGGCAAGGCCGGCCGTATGCGCTGGAAGGGCAAGCGCCCGCACGTCCGTGGTGTTGTTATGAACCCGGTTGATCACCCGCACGGCGGTGGTGAAGGTCGTACCTCTGGTGGCCGTCATCCGGTTAGCCCGTGGGGTAAGCCTGAGGGTCGTACCCGCCGTCCGAACAAGGACAGCGATCGTCTGATCGTTCGCCGTCGCAAGACCGGTAAGAACCGCTGAGTAGGAGTCGATAACTATGCCACGCAGTTTGAAGAAGGGCCCGTTCGTCGACGACCACCTGCTCAAGAAGGTCGACGCCGCAATCGAATCCGGCTCAAAGAATGTCATCAAGACTTGGTCGCGTCGCTCGGTCATCACCCCGGATTTCCTGGGTCTGACCTTTGCGGTGCACGATGGCCGCAAGCATGTTCCCGTCTTCATCACCGAGTCGATGGTGGGTCACAAGCTTGGCGAGTTCGCTCCCACGCGTACTTTCCGCAGCCACGACAAGGACGATCGAAAGGGACGCCGGCGCTGAGCCGGCCTCCACGGAAGAAGAGGCAGATAAATGGAAGCTAAGGCGCAGGCGCGTTTTGTCCGCGTCACGCCCCAGAAGGCCCGCCGTGTCGTGAACGAGGTTCGTGGCAAGGCTGCTCTGGAGGTCGCTGACATCCTGCGGTTTGCACCGCAGGCAGTCGCCACCGATGTCCGCAAGGTGCTCATGAGCGCCGTTGCCAACGCGAAGGTCAAGGCCGAACAGGCTGGGGAAACCTTCAACGAGGCAGACCTGCTGGTCATCGAAGCATTCGTCGATGAAGGTCCGACTATGAAGCGGTTCCGCCCGCGTGCACAGGGACGCGCAGGTCGCATCCTGAAGCGCACGAGCCACATCACCCTCGTCGTCGGTACCAAGGAAGACAAGAAGAAGGGAGCCCGCTGAAATGGGCCAGAAGGTTAACCCCACAGGGTTCCGCCTGGGAATCACCACGGATCACCGCTCCCGCTGGTTCTCCGACTCGACCACCAAGGGACAGCGTTACTCTGACTACGTTGCAGAGGACGTTGCAATCCGCAAGAACTTGACCGAGAACCTCGAGCGCGCAGGCATCTCGAAGGTCGATATTGAGCGTACGCGTGATCGCGTTCGCGTTGACCTCCACACCGCTCGCCCGGGCATTGTCATTGGTCGTCGTGGCGCGGAGGCTGATCGCCTCCGCCAGAACCTCGAAAAGCTCACCGGCAAGCAGGTTCAGCTCAACATCCTCGAGGTCAAGAACCCCGACATGGATGCTCAGCTTGTCGCACAGGGCATTGCAGAACAGCTCGCTGCTCGCGTTTCCTTCCGTCGTGCAATGCGCAAGGGCATTCAGTCCGCGCAGCGCGCAGGCGCCAAGGGTATTCGTGTTCAGGTTTCCGGTCGCCTTGGTGGCGCCGAAATGAGCCGTTCCGAGTTCTACCGTGAGGGTCGCGTTCCGCTTCATACCCTCCGCGCGAACATTGACTACGGATTCCACGAGGCACGCACGACCTTCGGTCGTATCGGTGTCAAGGTGTGGATCTACAAGGGCGACATCACCGAGCGCGAGTTCGCACGCCAGCAGGCCGAGCAGGCCAACCGTGGCGGACGTCGCAGTGACCGTCGTGGCCAGCGCCGCGGCGGACGCCAGAACCAGGAGACCGCTCAGCAGCAGGCGCCCGCAACCGAGGCGCCCGCAGCTACTGAAAACGGATCGGAGGCCTGAGCCCAATGCTCATTCCCCGTCGTACAAAGTGGCGCCGTCAGCACCGCCCGCACCGTACCGGTAATGCAACCGGTGGCACCGAACTGGCGTTCGGCGATTACGGTATCCAGGCACTCACCGGCGCATACGTGACCAACCGTCAAATCGAGGCAGCTCGTATCGCTATGACGCGTCACATCAAGCGTGGCGGCAAGGTGTGGATCAACATCTTCCCGGACCGTCCGCTGACCAAGAAGCCGGCTGAAACCCGAATGGGTTCCGGTAAGGGCGCGGTTGAATGGTGGGTTGCCCCCGTCAAGCCGGGTCGTATTCTGTTCGAGCTGGGTGGCGTCGACGAGGCGCTTGCACGCGAAGCTATGCGTCGCGCTCAGCACAAGCTTCCGATGAAGACCCGTTTCGTGGTCCGAGAGGGTGGTGACATCTGATGGCGGAAAAGGCACTTACCCCTTCCGACCTCGATGCCATGGACGACGCCCAGCTGTCCAAGGAACTCGAGAAGGCTAAGGCCGAGCTCTTTAACCTGCGCTTCGCGCAGGCTGTTGGCAACCTCGAGGATCATGGTCGCATGAAGACCGTGCGCCGTGACATCGCCCGTATCTACACGATCGCGCGTGAGCGGGAGCTTGGCTACCGCACCGCCCCGAGCACTGAGGAGTGATTCTGATGGCAGATAGCACCGCGCGTAACGACCGCAAGGTTCGTATTGGCCTGGTTGTCTCTGACAAGATGGATAAGACCGTCGTTGTCCAGATTGAGGATCGTGTGAAGCACGCCCTCTACGGCAAGGTCATGCGTCGTAACAAGAAGGTCAAGGTTCATGATGAGAACAACGAATGTGGCATTGGCGACCGCGTTCGCATCATGGAGACTCGTCCGCTTTCCGCTACCAAGCACTGGCGAGTAGTGGAGATCATCGAAAAGGCCAAGTGATTCGTCACTGAGGTTTGTAAGGAGCCCGGTTCCCCGGTTTGGGGAGCCGGGCTCCCTGCTGTTTTGCGCGCTTTCCCCGCGCTTGTTCACGAAATAGCGCCTCAAGGTGACTGCGCTTGTCCACGCTTGAACCTGCTTGTTCACTGTTGGCCACCCCTTTTTTGGCCGCGCTTGTTCAAGAAATCGAACATCGTTCTTCGCGCCTATTCGCGTGTGTTGGTTAATGAAGCTGCGTGGCCTCGTGAACTCGAAACGGTGAACAAGCGCGGGGTGGAGGGAGGGGATGTTGGCGAACAAGCGCGGTGGATGGGGCACACCTCACGAAACTGGCGGTTTCAAGTCAGTGGGGAAGTGGGGTACTCTTGGAGGGTTGCGTGACGCAAGGTGCACTGTGCCTCGCGTCGGTAGTGAGAGCGAGCAACACCATATTTAATCCTGTGGTGCGTTCTCACTATTGTCGGCATCGATGCGCAATAGTTCATGCACGTTCGGCAAGGCTCGAGGGAAGTAATGCTCCCAACAGAACCAGCTCGACAACAGGAGTCAATAGAAAATGATCCAGCAGGAGTCGCGACTTAAGGTCGCCGACAACACGGGTGCAAAGGAAATCCTGACCATCCGCGTGCTCGGTGGCTCGGCTCGACGCTACGCGGGTATTGGCGACACCATCGTCGCCACCGTCAAGGACGCAATCCCCGGCGGCAACGTCAAGAAGGGCGAAGTCGTCAAGGCAGTCGTAGTCCGCACTCGCAAAGAAACCCGCCGTCCCGACGGTTCGTACATTCGTTTCGATGAGAACGCAGCCGTCATTATCAATTCCAACGGCGAACCGCGTGGCACGCGTATCTTCGGCCCAGTCGGCCGTGAGCTGCGCGACAAGCGCTTCATGCGTATCGTCTCGCTCGCACCGGAGGTGATCTGATGGCAGCCAAGATCCGTAAGGGTGACCTGGTTGAGGTCGTTCGCGGTCGTTCATCCGACGAGAAGAAGCTCGCAGAGCGCAACGCCCGCCGTGCAGCCGAGGGCCTCGAACCCCTCAAGGCTGGCGACAAGGGCAAGCAGGGACGCGTCATCAAGGTTTTCCCGGCTGAGGGCAAGGTTCTCGTCGAAGGCATCAACCTGAAGACCCGTCACGTTCGCCAGGGCCAGACCCAGGGGCAGACCGGCGGCATCGAGACCATCGAAGCCCCGATCTCGATCGCAAAGGTCGCACTGGTCGATCCCGAAACCAAGCAGCGCGTGCGCGTCGGCTTCCGCGAGGATGTCGTCGAGCGCGATGGCCGCACCCGCACCGTCCGCGTTCGCGTGACCCGCGGTGGCGCCAAGCGCGGCATCGAGCAGGGCAAGGAGATCTGAACATGACCCCGCGTCTCAAGGAAAAGTACGTCTCCGAAATTCGTGACGCTCTCCGCACCGAGTTCAAGCATGAGAACATCATGCAGGTTGCCGGTCTGACCAAGATCGTCGTGAACATGGGTGTGGGTGAGGCAGCTCGCGATTCGAAGGCACTCGAGGGCGCAATCCGCGACCTCACCGCTATCACTGGCCAGAAGCCCGTGACCACCAAGGCAAAGAAGTCCATCGCACAGTTCAAGCTACGCGAAGGCCAGGCCATCGGTGCTCACGTCACGCTCCGTGGCGATCGTATGTGGGAATTCCTCGATCGTCTTCTCTCAACTGCTCTTCCGCGTATCCGCGACTTCCGCGGTCTGTCGGCCAAGCAGTTCGACGGTCACGGTAACTACACCTTCGGTCTGACGGAACAGTCCATGTTCCACGAGATCGACCAGGATTCGATTGACCGAGTTCGCGGTATGGATATCACCGTCGTTACCTCGGCCTCCACCGATGATGAGGGCCGTGCGCTCCTGCGTCATCTCGGATTCCCGTTCAAGGAGGACTGACCCATGGCGAAGACATCCCTGAAGGTCAAGGCCGCACGTAAGCCGAAGTTCGGCGTTCGTGCATACACGCGTTGCAACCGTTGTGGTCGCCCCCACTCGGTATACCGCAAGTTCGGCCTGTGCCGCGTTTGCCTCCGAGAGCTCGCCCTTGCTGGCGAACTCCCCGGAGTCACCAAGAGCAGCTGGTAAAACACTGACGTCGTAGGTCTCAAAAGGAGAAACCACGACGAGGAAGGGGAATTTCCCCAATGACAATGACTGATCCCATTGCAGACATGCTGACGCGTCTGCGTAACGCGAATCGTGCGCATCACGATACGGTTTCCATGCCGTACTCCAAGATGAAGAACGCGATCGCAAACATTCTGGTCGAAGAGGGCTACATTGCTTCGACCTCGGTTGAGGATGCCCGCGTGGGCAAGACCCTCACCATCACGTTGAAGTACGGTTCGCACCGCGAAGCGGCTCTCCAGGGTCTGCAGCGCGTTTCCAAGCCGGGTCTGCGCGTGTACGCCAAGTCCACCAACCTGCCTAAGGTTCGCGGCGGCCTGGGCGTGGCAATTCTGTCCACGTCCTCCGGTCTGCTCACCGACCGTCAGGCAGCCGACAAGGGTGTAGGTGGGGAAGTCCTCGCCTACATCTGGTGAACAGGAGGCTGAACAATGTCGCGAATCGGTAAGCAACCCATTGCTATCCCCGCAGGCGTCGACGTCACCGTTAACGGTGCAGACGTTAAGGTGAAGGGCAAGAAGGGCGAACTTTCACACACCGTCGCAGCCCCCATCACGGTGGCTATTGAAGACGGTCAGATTCTGGTTTCCCGTCCGGACGATGAGCGCCTTTCCTGTTCGCTCCACGGTCTGACTCGCACCCTTATTGCGAACATGATCGTTGGCGTGACCGAGGGCTACAAGAAGGAACTCGAAATCACCGGTACCGGTTACCGCGTGGTCGCCAAGGGCAAGAACCTCGAGTTCTCTCTCGGCTTCTCGCACACCGTTCCGGTCGAAGCTCCGGAAGGCATCGAGTTCACCGTTGAGTCGCAGACCAAGTTCACGGTCCACGGCATCGACAAGCAACTCGTTGGCGAAACCGCAGCTCGCATCCGCAAGCTGAAGAAGCCTGAACCCTACAAGGGCAAGGGCATCCACTACGTGGGCGAAACGATCCGTCGCAAGGTCGGAAAGGCTGGTAAGTGATGGCGTACACGGTCAAGGGCAAGGGCAAGTTCGTCGCTCGCAAGCGTCGTCACATTCGCCTTCGCAAGAAGATCAACGGTACCCCGGCGCGTCCGCGCCTGGTCGTCACCCGCTCGAATCGTCACATCGTTGCTCAGGTTATCGACGACACCGTCGGTCACACCCTGGTTTCTGCTTCCGACTTCGAGTCCGGCGTCGAAACCATGACTGGCACGAAGACCGAAAAGGCAACCAAGGTTGGCGCTCTCGTTGCAGAGCGTGCGAAGGCGGCCGGCATCACCGCCGTCGTTTTCGACCGTGGTGGCAACAAGTATTTCGGCCGCGTTGCGGCCGTCGCCGAAGCTGCCCGTCAGGGTGGCCTCGAGCTGTGACCGGATCGAAGGAAAGAGAGATCATCTGATGGCTGCACCGCAGCGAGGCAGGAACGGTCAGGAAGGCTCTGAGCGTTCGGGCGACGGCGAGCGTCGCGACCGCCGTAATGGTCGTGGCGACCGCGATACACGTCGTGGCAACGAAAAGAATGAATACATCGAACGTGTTGTGACCATCAACCGCGTTTCCAAGGTTGTGAAGGGTGGACGTCGTTTCTCCTTCACCGCTCTGGTTGTCGTGGGCGATGGCGAAGGCACCGTCGGTGTTGGCTACGGAAAGGCCAAGGAAGTTCCCCAGGCCATTTCCAAGGGCGTTGAGGAAGCGAAGAAGAATTTCATTCGCGTTCCGATGATCCGCCGCACTATCACGCACCTGGTTCAGGGTCACGATGCCGCCGGCACCGTGCTTCTGCGCCCGGCAGCACCGGGCACCGGCGTTATCGCCGGTGGTCCGGTTCGTGCAGTGCTCGAGGCAGCTGGCGTGCACGACGTGCTCACCAAGTCGCTCGGCTCTGACAACGCAATCAACATCGTTCACGCGACTGTTGATGCCCTCAAGCAACTGGAACAGCCTGAAGCTGTTGCAGCACGTCGCGGTCTTCCGCTGGAGCGCGTTGCTCCGGCTTCGATGCTCCGCGCACGCGCAGAGGGTGAAGCTGAGAAGCGGGCCAAGGCTGAAAAGGCTGAGGCAGAAAAGGCTTCCGCGGGGGTGAATGAGTGATGGCGAACATCAAGATCACGCAGACCAAGTCGTCGATCGGCGCCAAGCAGAACATGAAGGACACTCTGCGCACCCTCGGGTTGCGTAAGATCGGCCAGAGCGTCGTCCGTGAGAACACCGAGACCGTTCTCGGTGCAGTTCACACGGTTCGTCACCTGGTGACCGTTGAGGAGGTCGACTGACCATGGCGGACTCCAAGTCCACAACAGGCGAAAAGGTGCAGATCGTTAAGCTGCACCACCTCCGTCCAGCCCCCGGCGCCAAGACCGCCAAGACCCGCGTTGGTCGTGGTGAAGGCTCCAAGGGCAAGACGGCTGGTCGCGGTACCAAGGGTACGAAGGCTCGCTACCAGGTGGCAGCAGGCTTCGAAGGTGGCCAGATGCCGATTCACATGCGTCTGCCCAAGCTCCGTGGCTTCAAGAACCCCTTCCGCGTTGAGTACCAGGTCGTCAACGTTGCCAAGCTTGAGGAACTGTTCCCCAAGGGTGGCAAGGTGACGGTCGAGGATCTTGTCGCAAAGCACGCGGTTCGTGACGGCGCTCCGGTTAAGGTGCTCGGCACCGGTGAGCTCACCGTCAAGCTTGAGATCGAAGTTGACTCCTGGTCAGCTTCTGCTCAGGAGAAGATCACCGCAGCTGGCGGAACCATTTCCGCACGCTGACAGCTGATTGGGGGTGGTCCGGCATCAACCCGGATCACCCCCTTTTAGTGTCTTAAACTGATAGACGGTTCCTCGCAGAACCTTTGAACCCAAGGCCGATGTCTACACGGAGCCATTTTTCCGGTAGTCTGACACGGTCGCTAGGGCACATGCTCCAGCATTCCCATTACCCGTAGGAGGAAGCCTTGCTTAGTGCATTTGCACAGGCGTTCCGCACCCCTGACCTTCGTCGTAAGCTGCTGTTTACGCTGTTTATCATGGCGATGTTCCGCCTGGGTTCATACATTCCGACCCCCGGCGTTGACTCGACCGCGATCCAACAATGTCTGGCTCAGCAGGAAGAAGCGAATCTTCTTGACCTCGTGAACCTGTTCTCCGGTGGCGCGTTGCTCCAGCTATCGATCTTCGCACTCGGCATCATGCCGTACATCACAGCGTCGATCATCATTCAGCTTTTGCGTGTTGTCATTCCGCGTTTCGATGACCTCCATAAGGAAGGACAAACCGGTCAAGCCAAGCTGACGCAGTACACGCGTTACCTGACGATCTTCCTGGGCGTTCTACAGGCCACGACAACACTGACATTGGCTCGCACCGGACGTATGTTCTCCGGTTGTTCCGCGAACGTTTTGGCAGATGACTCTTGGTGGATGTTCCTTATCATGATCATCATCATGATGGCGGGTACCGGCGTGGTCATGTGGCTCGGCGAATTGATCACCGAGCGTGGCATCGGCAATGGCATGTCGCTCCTTATCTTTACTTCGATCATTGCCCGTCTTCCCTCCCAGATGCTGGCCATCGGTCAGTCTGGCAAGTGGGGTGCCGTGATCGCGATCCTTCTGCTCCTCTTCGCCGTTACGCTCGCCGTGGTGTTCATTGAGCAGGCTCAGCGTCGCATTCCAGTTCAGTACGCGAAGCGCATGATCGGTCGTCGCCAGTACGGTGGCACGACGACGTACATCCCGCTGAAAATCAATATGTCTGGCGTTATCCCGGTTATTTTCGCCTCGTCGATTCTTGCGTTGCCGTTGATGATTGCTCAGTTTGGTACCCAGACCGACGGTTGGGTTCAGTGGATTTCGGCGAACTTACATCAGGGATCGTGGGTCTACCTCACGATTTATGCACTCCTGATTCTCTTCTTCGCCTTCTTCTACACGGTGATTACATTCAACCCCGAAGAGGTTGCTGACAACATGAAGCGCTACGGTGGCTTCATTCCGGGTATTCGCGCAGGTCGTCCGACCGCTGAGTTCCTGTCCTACGTCATCAACCGCATTACGAGTGCCGGCGCACTCTACCTTGTGATCGTTGCCCTGTTGCCGTCACTCCTTATTATCCCCCTGAAGATTTCGCAGTCGCAGATGCCGTTCGGGGGCACGACGCTTCTGATTATTGTGGGCGTCGGTCTGCAGACCGTGAAGGAGATTAATACTCAGCTTCAGCAGCATCACTACGAAGGATTCTTACAATGACCGCCATGGTTCTTCTGGGTCCGCCCGGAGCAGGCAAGGGGACGCAAGCTACTCGCATCGCGGAAAAGCTGAGTATTCCGGCTATTTCTACCGGAGAGATTTTCCGTGCGAATATGTCTGAAGGCACTGAGATTGGCCTGCAGGCCAAGGCATTCATCGACCGTGGTGAGTTCGTTCCTGACTCGGTGACCAATGCGATGGTGAAGGCGCGTCTGTCTGCTCCGGACACTGCGAACGGTTTTCTTCTTGACGGCTACCCGCGCAACGTGGAGCAGGCTCATGTGCTTGCCGACATGTGCGAAGAGGTCGGCATCAAGCTTGACCTGGTTCTTGAAATCCAGGTTGATGAGGACGAAGTTGTGACCCGCATGATGAAGCGTGCCGAGGAACAGCATCGCACCGATGATACTGAGCCTGTCATGCGTCACCGCCTTGAGGTCTATCACCAGCAGACAGAACCGGTTGCGGCGTACTACGCCGACCATGATTTGCTTCAGGTTGTTGATGGTTCGGGTTCGATCGACGAAGTGACCGAGCGTATTTTCACTGTCCTCAATTCTGTCGCGAAGAACTGACCGTTATGCAGCGTATTGAGTTGAAGACTCGAGACCAGATCCGCTGGATGCGTGAAGCTGGCTTGATTGTTGCTGACATTCACGCGAGCCTGCGCCAAGCGGTGCGCGCTGGTGTGACTACGGCTGAACTGGATGAAGTGTCTGCCGACGCGATTAGGCGCGGGGGAGGGACCTCGAACTTCCTCAATTACTACGGCTACCCAGCCACGGTCTGCATCTCGGTAAATGATGTGGTCGTCCACGGTATTCCCGGCAAGCAGAAGCTGAAGGATGGGGACATCGTCTCCTTCGACTGCGGTGCGTGGGTGTCTCACGGTGGCAAGCAGTGGCACGGTGACGCGGCGTTCTCCATCATCGTTGGTGACGAGTGGGTGGACGACGAGTCCTTCATGGCAGGAAAGCGTGGCTCGGGTGCTCACCCTCAGGGAGTTGACGAGGCCACGATGGAGCGTCGCCGTGAACTGGACGTTGTGACGCGCGAGTCTCTGTGGGCAGCTCTCGCTTCCCTCGAAAAGGGGCGTCGCATTTCCAGCGTCGGTCGCGCCGTCGAAGAAGTCGTTGCCAAGTATGACGACGAGTTCGGTTGGGAAGCCGGCATCATCGAGGAATATACAGGCCATGGTATCGGCACCGCGATGCACCAGGATCCCGAGGTCCTGAACTATGACGCTCGTGGAATCTTCCCGCGCGTGAAGCCCGGTATGGTCCTTGCGGTTGAGCCGATGCTGACGTCGGGTTCGATCGAGACCCTCACTGAGTCTGACGAATGGACTGTCCGTACCGTCGATGGTTCGGACGCCGCCCATTGGGAGCACACGGTCGCGATCCTCGACGACGGCATCAGCGTGCTCACCGCCCCCGACTATGGAAAGACCGGGCTCGCGCCTTTCGGGGTCGAACCGATCGAGCTCTGACACAGATGTCGCAACGCTGGCTCTGCTCCTCGAGGCGAAGTCAGCGCCGTAAGCGTGGTGCGACAATGCGCACAGCGACGCGGATACTTATCTTTGTCCGTGCCCCGCGACTCTGCGATTCTCCTGCCGGAGTATCAGGTTGGGCTATCGGTGATCGACTGAGCCCAGGCCGACCGATCCGTTAGCGGGGGGAGTGCTCGTCCGTGGAATGTCCCGATTTCTTCGAGGAGCTGTGGCTCTTCGCGACGATGACCAAGGCGCGGACGATGTAGACGAGGGCGCCCACCCAGAAGATCCAGTTCCAGCGCGGTGCAGTCAACGCGACGCCTACGAGACAGAGGGCGAAGCCGACGTTCCACCAGGCAGCGCTACCGGTTGATGCTCTGCCGTTTATGAACATGACGCCACCGCGCGTCTGAGTCTGTGCGTCATGACAACTCCTTTGTTGATTTGAGGCAGGTGATCCCAGTATCTCCATGTTTTCAAGACGGAGGGGCCACTTTCGTTACAGAAGATGCTGTGTGGGATGCGGGGATGGTGATGCTCTGTGCAGCTCCCAGGTGTCGTAGCTTCCAGGTGTCATTGAAACGGCAAGGCATCACAGTAGGGGAGAAAAGGACTAAGCCTTTTGTCTCGTCCGCTGCACCGCTCCCTCCTTGTCGATGAACTCGGCTCGTGCTCTCGTCCTCGTCAATGAACTCGGCCCGCGCTCGAGTCCTCGTCGATGAACTTGGCCAGCGCTTCCCTCCTTGTCGATGAATCCGGCCGAAGGTGAGGCAGTCGACAGGGCAGTCAACTACCAGAGGGATGTGCTTTTGCTGTACTCTAGATCTTCGGGCGTGTCGCATGTCGGCTGTGTCGTACGTGTTGCATGCGCCCCGTGGCCCTTGGGCCATGACTCATCCGAAGAACGTAGAGGACAGACGGAGGATATGGCAAAGAAAGACGGCGTCATCGAAATGGAAGGCACGGTCGTTGAGGCCCTGCCGAACGCGATGTTCCGTGTGGAACTGGCCAATGGGCACGTTGTGCTCGGCCACATTGCAGGAAAGATGCGACAGCACTACATTCGAATCCTCCCCGAGGATCGAGTTCTCGTCGAACTGAGCCCCTACGACCTCTCCCGAGGCCGTATCGTCTACCGCTACAAGTAAACCCCGACACGACCGTCTACGGACGGTGGAGGAATAACCATGAAGGTCAAGCCGAGTGTCAAGAAGATTTGTGACAAGTGCAAGGTGATTCGTCGCCACGGCAATGTCATGGTCATCTGCGACAACCCCAGGCACAAGCAACGTCAGGGCTGAAATCCTCACGTAGCTGACCCGGGCACAACAGCCCACAGGATCACATCAAGCGCGAATACGCGACCCTCGGTTCGGAGGCCGAGGCCGGATAGCTCATCCGGAAGATGTGATGACGACCTCCGAAGAACAACTGGAGCACCAACAACATGGCACGTATTGCCGGTGTCGACCTCCCCCGTGAAAAGCGACTGGAGATTGCACTTACCTACATTTACGGAGTCGGCCGCACCCGCGCGGCCGAGACCCTCGAAGCAACGGGTGTCAGCCCGGACGTCCGCGTGAAGGACGCCACCGAGGAAGATCTCGTCAAGCTCCGTGAATACATCGAATCGAACTTCAAGGTTGAGGGCGACCTTCGTCGCGAAGTTCAGGCTGACATTCGCCGCAAGATCGAAATTGGCTCTTACCAGGGTCTTCGCCACCGTCGTGGCCTGCCGGTCCATGGTCAGCGCACCAAGACCAACGCTCGCACCCGCAAGGGCCCGAAGCGCACCGTTGCAGGCAAGAAGAAGGCCAAGTAAGGCCTAAGGACTTCCAGCCTTTACGGCGGATAGTTCTTCATACGACTGAAGAAGGAACTGTTAAACACAATGGCAGCTGCAAAAACTTCGCGCTCCGGTGCTGCTCGTAAGCCGCGCCGCAAGCTCAACAAGAACGTCACCCACGGTCACGCGTACATCAAGTCGACGTTTAACAACACCATCGTTTCCCTGACCGACACCACTGGTGCCGTTATCGCCTGGGCCTCGTCTGGCCAGGTCGGCTTCAAGGGTTCGCGTAAGTCCACCCCCTTCGCTGCGCAGCTTGCAGCAGAGGCGGCCGCGCGTCGCGCCCAGGAACACGGCATGAAGAAGGTCGACGTCTTCGTTAAGGGGCCCGGCTCCGGCCGTGAAACCGCGATCCGTTCCCTCCAGGCCGCTGGCCTCGAGGTCGGCTCGATCCAGGACGTTACCCCTCAGGCACACAACGGCGCTCGCCCCCCGAAGCGTCGTCGCGTCTGATTCGTCGCACCGGGATGCTTTGCCGTCCGGCATCGCATCCCCACGTCTGAGTACACCATTCGGTCGTGCTCACACCCTCCGTCCCACTCATGTGGGATCCACTGTCCGGCGTCATATGGCGGGCGCCGGGAAGAAAGGACCAAGACGTGCTCATTGCAGAGCGACCAATCCTCACCGAGGAAAAAGTCAGCGAACACCGTTCACGCTTCACACTCGAACCCCTCGAACCGGGCTTCGGTTACACGCTGGGTAATTCCCTGCGTCGTACCCTGCTCTCTTCGATCCCGGGTGCGGCGGTTACGTCCATCCGTATCGATGGCGTTGCCCACGAATTCCGCACTATCGAAGGTGTGAAGGAGGATGTCGCAGAGATCATCCTCAACATCAAGCAGATCGTCCTCTCCTCTGAGATGGATGAACCCGTCGTGATGTACCTGCGTAAGGCCGGCCCCGGTGTCGTCCTCGCTGGCGACATCACCCCGCCGGCAGGCGTTGAGATCCACAATCCGGATCTTCACCTTGCCACCCTCAATGACAAGGGCAAGCTCGAGATCGAACTGACCGTTGAGCGTGGACGCGGTTACGTTTCCGCGGCGCAGAACAAGGATCCTCAGGCTGAAATCTCGCGGATTCCGATCGATTCGATCTACTCGCCGGTTGTCAAGGTCACCTACAAGGTCGAGGCAACTCGTGTTGAGCAGCGTACCGACTTTGATCGCCTCGTCATCGACGTGGAGACCAAGTCGGCGATCACCCCGCGTGATGCTCTTGCATCGGCTGGTAAGACCCTTGTTGAACTGTTCGGCCTCATGCGCGAACTGAACGAGGAAGCAGAAGGCATCGAAGTGGGTCCGTCGACCACCGACGAAACCCTCGCAGCAGACCTTGCTCTGCCGATCGAAAGCCTGAACCTGCAGTCTCGTTCTTACAACGCGCTGCGTCGTCGTGGGATCCTCACCGTGGGCGAGCTTGTCGCTCACTCCGAGGCTGATCTTCTTGATATTCGTAACTTCGGCACCAAGTCGATCGAAGAGATCAAGGAATCTCTGGCCACTCTCGGCATGACACTCAAGGATTCGGTTATGCCGATCCCGGGTGCCTCTGAGTCTGGTTCGGTCCAGTTCAGCGACGAACAGTCCATCTGACCCTTATGCGTCCGATGGACGCACCTAATCCGTAGGAGACACAATGCCCACCCCCAAGAAGGGTGCTCGTCTGGGCGGAAGCCCGGCACACCAGAAGCTGATCCTGTCGAACCTCGCGACTCAGCTCATCGAACACCGCGCACTCACGACCACCGAAGCTAAGGCTAAGCTTCTGCAGCCTTACTTCGAGAAGCTCGTGACCAAGGCAAAGCGTGGCGACATGCACGCTCGTCGCACGGTTGCTAAGAAGATCACCTCGAAGGAAGCGCTCTACGTGCTCTTCGACGAGATCGCGCCGGCCATCGATTCTGAGCGTCAGGGTGGCTATACCCGCCTCATCCGCGTTGGTAACCGTAAGGGTGACAACGCTCCTCTCATGCGCATCGAAATCGTTCTCGAGAAGCTCGAGAAGAAGGCTGTTGTGAAGAAGGCTGAAGACACTGCCGCCAAGGCAGCTGAAAAGCCTGCTGAAAAGGTTGAGGAAGCCCCCAAGTCTGAAGAGACCGAGGTTGAGGCATCTGAAGCTGAGTGACTAGGTCGCGGGCTTGCCCGTGATTGACTCTCACTTTTGAGGTGGGGTCGGAGACGCTGATGCGTTTCCGGCCCCACCTTTTTGTTTGCGTCCACCGCGCTTGTTCAGGCGTGGCGTGTTTTTGTGGCTCTGCTTGTTCACGTTTGGGGTGTTTTGTGACCACGCTTGTTCATGCTCAGGCCGACTATCGGGCATATGCAGGCGGGCCCATGGCGGTGAACAAGCGCGGTGGGAATCGACGACAATTCGGACTAAATCGGTGAACAAGCGCGGTGGATCGTTAGAGTTGGTGGCATGTCTGAACCCATGACGCTCGCAATTGACTGCGGTGGTGGCGGAATTAAAGGCTCCGTCGTTGACGAACGAGGCACGATGATCGCACCGGCGATTCGCACGCCTACGCCGTACCCGCTACCGCCGGAGCTCTTGATCGAAGTTGCGCAGGATCTGGCGAACAAGCTCCCTCAAGCTGACCGTGTGACTATGGGAATGCCTGGAATGATCCGACACGGAGTGGTTGTGGCTACCCCGCACTACATCACGCGCTCCGGCCCTCGCTCCAAAGTGGTTCCCGAACTTGTTGAACGTTGGGACCATTTCGACATGAGAGGAGGCATCGAAAGGGCGCTTGGCTTGCCCACGAAGGTTTTGAATGACGCCGAGGTTGCTGGAGCCGGTGTCATTACCGGTACGGGGCTCGAAATGATCATCACCCTGGGGACGGGCCTTGGAAATGCAGTCTTTGATTCCGGAGTGCTGGCACCTCACGTTGAAGTGTCGCAGGGCTTCGTCCGTTGGGGCCTGACCTACGACGATTACATCGGGGAACACGAACGGCTACGACTTGGCGATGCACACTGGTCGCGTCGCGTCCGTCGCGTCATCGATGGACTTCGTCCCATGTACATGTGGGACCGTCTCTACCTTGGAGGCGGCAACTCGAAGCTGATTACAAGCGGACATCGCGCCCGCCTAGGTGACGATGTCATCATCGTGCCCAATGATGCAGGCATCATCGGGGGAGTGCGCGCGTGGTCTCTATGAGCAACTCCGACCCCTTAGCTTTTACCGCGCTTGTTCACGAACCTGTCGCGCTTGTTGAAGAATCCGCTGCGCTTGTTCAAGCGCCTCACACTCTTCGCATCCGTCTTGACCTCAGCTACGACGGGACGAATTTCCACGGGTGGGCTTCCCAGCCAGGCCAACGAACCGTGCAAGGTGAAATTGAAGCTGGCTTAGGCCTCGTACTTCGGTGCCCAACTGTGCTGACGGTCGCTGGGCGAACGGATGCCGGAGTGCACGCGCGCCATCAAGTGGTCCACTTCGACGTTGAACAAGCGCGGTGGGAAAAGCTCGCGCCTCGAGGGGCGGAAGCGACTGCGGAGGCCTGTGCGAACGCGCTTGTTCGCCGATTGAACGGTGTGATTGCGCGCGCGTATGGGCAGTGGATGCGCGATCGAGCCCTGAATGCGCCCAAAGGTACGGCCGATGTTGTGATCCGCGAGGCGCATGTTGTTTCGTCGGATTTTGATGCGCGTTTTTCTGCTCTAGGACGTCATTACTGCTACCGGCTGATGAGCGGGGCAGTCGATCCGCTCCGCCGTTTTGATGTTCTGAGTCTTGAACAACCTCTAGATGTTGACTTGATGAATCGGGCAGCAGCCCCATTGCTTGGCGAGCATGATTTTCTGTCGTACTGCCGGCCACGCGAAGGAGCCACAACGATTCGCGCGCTGACGCGCCTGGAATTCAAGCCGTCTTCGACAGCGCTTGTTCACCGTTCGGGGGCGCTTACTCCCCAACAGGGCGTATCAGAGTCCGTGCTTGTTGAGTGTTTTGTCGACGCTGATGCGTTCTGCCACTCGATGGTGCGTTCGCTTGTTGGCGCGCTTGTTGAAGTGGGTTTGGGTCGCCGGAGCGTCGACTGGCCGTATGAGCTGCTTCAAGCCTGCTCTCGAACAAGCGCGGCGCCGATTGCTCCTGCGCACGGACTGACTTTGGAGGGCGTGGACTATCCGGCGCCGGATCAGTGGGCCTCGCGCGCTCAACAAGCGCGGTCGCGTCGCGATTCGTGTTGTGGCGACGGGAGTTAGGCCCAGTCTGCCTTGGTGCGCCAGCGTTCGTGCGTGCTTGTTCACCAATTCACGGGGCCGGGATCATCACCGGAACGGTTTTCTTCGGGTTGCCCGCACGGTGAACAAGCGCGGTGGGGGTAGGGAGTAGCAACTGAGGAATCGGACACAAAGGCCCGGCAACTTTGACCGGCTCAATCCTGCCCGATAGACTTGATGACGCTGTGCGTTAGCTAGCGCCCTCGGTGTATTCCCACTCGCCGTTGAGTTGCAACTGACGCCTCGCGCGAACCGTTACATCGCGAGCGCGATCCTGACATTGGGGATCGACGCTCCATGACTGATAAGAATTGAAGGTTACGCCCGTGCGCACCTATTCACCCAAGCCTGGGGACGCAGACAAGAAGTGGTACGTCATCGACGCCACTGACGTCGTCCTCGGCCGCCTGGCGGCTCAGGTTGCCGCCATTCTTCGTGGGAAGCACAAGCCGACGTTCGCCCCTCACATGGATATGGGTGACAACGTCATCATCATTAATGCGGACAAGGTCGTTCTGACCGGTAAGAAGCTCGAACAGAAGATGGCCTACCGCCACTCTGGTCGTCCCGGTGGTCTGACCTCAACCTCCTACCGTGACCTCATGGCCAAGTCGCCTGAGCGCGCGGTTGAGAAGGCCGTTCGCGGCATGCTTCCTCACACCAGCCTCGGCCGTATGCAGTTCAAGAAGCTGCATGTTTACGCCGGTGCTGAGCACCCCCACGCCGGCCAGTCGCCGGTTCCCTACGAGATCACCCAGGTTGCTCAGTGAGCTTCGTGCCACTGAATAATCGACATAAGCACTGAGGAGAACCGTGGCTGAGACCACCGAAATCGTCGAGCTGGATGAGGAGAACGCCCCTAGCTCGTACACCACTGAGACTGAAACCGCGCCCGCAGGCGCCGGCCAGTCCATCACCGCGCCCGGCGCGGGCCTTGGTCGCCGCAAGGAGGCCGTTGCCCGTGTTCGTCTGGTTCCTGGAACCGGCGAATGGAAGATCAACGGACGCACCCTCGAGGATTACTTCCCGAACAAGCTGCACCAGCAGCTCGTGAAGTCCCCGTTCGTCCTTCTTGACCTTGATGGCCGTTTCGACGTTGTCGCCCGTATCAACGGTGGCGGCATCTCCGGCCAGGCAGGCGCCCTGCGCCTCGGCATTTCGCGCGCTCTCAATGAGATCGACCGCGATGCCAACCGCCCGGCACTCAAGAAGGCTGGCTTCCTGACTCGTGACGCTCGCGTCATCGAACGTAAGAAGGCAGGCCTCAAGAAGGCACGTAAGGCTTCGCAGTTCTCGAAGCGCTGATCCTTCGTTTTCTTGGCTTGTGGCCCTGCTCCTTGTGGAGCGGGGCCACAAGTGTTTTTAGGGCATCGTGCTACTCGGCGACTAGCGCGCTTGTTCACGGCATCCGGCTTTGTCGTGTGCGTGGTCTCTCATTGACGAGGCCGCGTACTTGTTGATGCCTCGCACTGAACGAGCGCGGTCTTTTTGGGTGTTAGTGGTGAACGAGCGTGGTCTTTTTGGGTGTTAGTGGTGAACGAGCGCGGTCTTTTTGGGTGTCAGCGGTGAACAAGCGCGCTGCTTTTGTGGTGTTGGCGGTGAACAAGCGCGCTGTTTTTGCGGTGTTGGCGGTGAACAAGCGCGGTGGGAAGAGCGGAATCCGGGCCTCGTGGTCCTTTGCGATACCGGAAATACGCGAGGGTGGAAATTCTCGCAAAGTGACAGACGGGGCCGCAGAAGAACCGAACTCGCCGGGGCCACGGGTACGCTAGGGGGCAACTGACACAACGCTTTCCGGCGCGATGCCGGCGTGAATGAAGGAACTAAAATGGCACGAATGTTTGGCACCGACGGTGTCCGTGGCCTCGCGAATGTTGATATTACGGCTGACCTGGCGCTGAAGATCGGTGAAGCTGCTGCTCGCTACTTTGGTGCGCTCCGCAGTGACGGGACGAAAGCGCGTGTCGTCATTGGTCGAGATACGCGCATTTCGGGTGAGTTCCTTGAGCACGCTCTGGCTGCCGGGCTTGCAAGCGCAGGCATGGACGTGACTCTTCTTGGCGTTGTGACGACTCCGACCGTTGCCTACCTGACTGCTTCGCAGGACGACATTGACTTGGGTGTCATGATCTCGGCGTCACACAACCCGATGGCTGACAACGGCATTAAGTTCTTCGCGCAGGGTGGCTACAAGCTCCCCGACGCGGTTGAAGATGAGATTGAAGCACTGATCGGAACCGAGTGGGATCGCCCGACCGGCGACGGTGTCGGCGAGGTCGACGAGCAACATGAGAAGGCGAAGCGCCTGTACGTTGACCATGTGGTGAAGTCTGTGAACACGGACTTGAATGGTCTGACAATCGTCGTTGACTGTGCTAATGGTGCCGCCTTCGAGCTTGGTCCGCTAACGCTACGTGAAGCGGGTGCCGAGGTCATCGTGATCAACGCTGAACCCGACGGCCGCAATATCAACCTCAATGCTGGTTCAACCCACCCTGAAGGCCTGCAGAAGGCCGTCGTCGAGCACAAGGCAGACTTCGGTGTCGCCTACGATGGTGACGCAGACCGTTGCTTGGCAGTCGATGCTGAAGGCAACCTGATCGACGGTGACAAGATCATGGGCGCACTCGCGGTGGATGCGCGTGAGCGTGGCAAGCTCAAGGGAGACACCCTTGTCGTGACCGTGATGTCGAACCTCGGTCTGATTCTCGCGATGCGTGACAAAGGTATTAAGACGGTTCAGACCGCAGTCGGTGACCGTTACGTGCTCGAAGAAATGCGCGCCTCCAACTATGTGCTGGGCGGCGAACAGTCCGGCCACATTATTGATCTCGACCATGCAACGACGGGTGATGGCATCCTGTCGTCCCTGCTGGTTGCTCGCATGGTGAAGGAATCCGGTCGCTCCCTGGCGGATCTGACTGCGTTCGTTGAGCGCTTGCCCCAGACACTCATCAATGTGGGCGGGGTTGACCGTAGCGGTGCAGCGACGAACGAAGCTGTTGCGACGGCTGTCAAGGCTGCTGAAGCACAGCTCGGCGATACCGGTCGTGTTCTTCTTCGCCCGTCGGGCACCGAGCCGTTGGTGCGCGTCATGGTTGAGGCCGCCACCCAGGAACAGGCTGATTTAGTCGCAGCCTCACTCGCTGACGTGGTGAAGGAAAACTTGGCGATCTGATACGAGGCATCCGCTGAGGGGCGTGACTGAGACAATCAACGGGCTCGGTAGGGGAATCCTCTACCGAGCCCGTTGAGCTTTGTCTTCACCACCAGAGGCGTTCAGCGTCTCAGAAGGGACCTCGTCGCCCCTGACACGAACTGGGAAAGGTGGTCGCTAGTCCTTACGCAGTAGCAACGAATCGACGCGGTGATCCTGGTCTTTGTGGAAGATCATCGTGGCGCGTTCGCGAGTGGGAGCGATGTTTTCACGCAGGTTTGGCAAGTTAATTGCCGACCAGACCATGCGCGCTGTCGCTTCGGCCTCCGTGTCCGTCAAACTGGCGTAAGTGCGGAAGAAGGAATCTTCACGCGAGAAGGCAGTTTGGCGAAGAGTGAGGAACCGGTCGACATACCACTGCTCGATGTCGGATTCTTCAGCATCGACGTAGATCGAGAAGTCGAAGTAGTCAGACACGGAAACACCGAGCGCCCCAGGGTGGAGGCGCGGGGGTTGCAGAACGTTCACTCCCTCGACGATCAGAATGTCGGGAGCCTCAATGTGGAGGATTTTGCCCGGGACAACGTCGTAGATGACATGCGAGTACACGGGAGCAGTGACGTCGCCCGCCCCCGACTTCACGGCGGCCAAGAAATTCAGCAGAGCCTGACGGTCGTAGGACTCCGGGAAGCCCTTGCGTGCCATGATGCCCTTTTCTTCGAGCACGGCGTTCGGATAGAGGAAGCCGTCGGTTGTCACCAGGTCGACGCGCGGGGTGTGCTCCCAACGCTGGAGCAGAAGTTGTAGAAGGCGGGCGACGGTTGACTTTCCAACGGCAACAGAGCCGGCAATTCCGATGACGAAAGGGGTGGGTGTGGGCGTTTGCTCGCCCAGGAAGGTGGCGCGCTCGCGGGCGGTGCGTCGCCTGCCGTCAACGTACAGCTGAAGGAGCGCAGACAAAGGGCGATAAATCGCGTCGACTTCGCTCATGTCGATGGGGTCGCCCAAGGAAGCGATCCTGGTGATGTCTTCTTGCGTCAACGGCAGGGGAGTGTGGTCGACCAACCTATCCCAATCGGCGCGTTCAATGCGCGTAAAAGGGGAGATCGCAGAGTAGGCGTGTGCGTTGTGGGAAGTCACGATGGCATTGTCTCGCACTCGCTTGTTCGAATGCACCTTTGAGGCAAAAGTGTGAAGAATGGCGGGTATCTGTCGGACATGGGCAAGGCGACGAGCGCAACTCCGCTCGATGTGCTGGAATTGCTTGCATGTGTGGAATTGTTGGACATATTGGTTGCACCCCGTCGGCTCGTTCGCGTGAGGTCGTCATGGGGGGCCTCGCTCGCCTGGAATACCGAGGATACGACTCTGCCGGTTTGGCTCTGTCAACTCCGGACGGCCTGGAGGTGATTCGCGCGGTCGGTAAGCTCGCGAACCTTGCTGACAAGATCGAGGTCCTCAAGCCTGCCGATGCTTTCGCTGCGATCGGTCATACTCGTTGGGCGACGCACGGTCGTCCGACTGTTGCGAATGCTCACCCGCATTCGTCCGCAGACGGTCGTTTCGCTCTGGTACACAATGGCATCATCGAAAATGCTGACGCGTTGCGCGCCGAACTTCGCGCCGATGGCGTCACTTTTGCGTCCGATACGGATACTGAGGTTGTCGTCCACCTGATTGCCAAGATGTACGAGGCCGGGACCGCTGGGCAGTGGGGCGGCTCTCTTGCCGGAGTGCACGCTGGCGAAGATACTGTTCGTCGCCTGATTGCTGCGATGCGCGCTGTTACTGAGCGCCTGCAGGGCACATTCACGCTGCTACTCGTTTCAGCCGATGCGCCGGAGGTTATTCTTGCGGCACGCCGTTCTTCGCCTCTGGTCGTTGGTTTGGGTGACGGCGAAAACTTCCTCGGTTCTGACGTTTTGGCATTCATTGAGCACACGAACCGCGCTGTCGAGATCGATCAGGATCAGATGGCCATTGTCACGGCTCGTGGCGTGACTGTTCTTGGCCATGATGGGAATGTTGTTCCGCTCAAGGAATACGAAGTTGACTTCACTTCGGATCGCGCGACGAAGGACGGCTGGCCGACCTTCATGGAAAAGGAAATTCACGAACAGCCCCGTGGTGTTCGCGAAACCTTGGAAGACCGTATCGATTCCACCGGTCACCTTGCACTCGACGAGGTCCGTATCCCCGAGTACATTCTGCGTGGCGTCGACAAGATCGTCATGATCGGTTGCGGTACCGCGTCCTACGCCGGTCAGGTCGCCAAGTACGCGATCGAACACTGGTGCCGTATCCCCGTCGAGGTCGAGCTTTCCTCTGAGTTCCGCTACCGCGACCCGGTCGTCACCGAAAAAACACTGGTCGTGGCCATCTCGCAGTCCGGTGAAACCATGGACACGATCCAGGCGATCCGTCACGCTCGCGAGCAGGGCGCGAAGGTCGTGGCGATCGTGAATACTCCGGGCTCGACTATTTCGCGTGAGTCCGACGCTGTTCTGCTGACCCACGCGGGCCCGGAAATCGCTGTCGCCTCCACCAAGGCGTTCACGTCTCAGGTCACCGCCTGCTTCATCCTTGGCCTGTACCTTGCCCAAGTTCGTGGCAACAAGTACTCCGACGAGATCATCGACTACATGGAAAAGCTGGCTGAAGCACCGGCGAAGATCCAGAAGATCCTCGATCAGGGCGAGACTGTCCGACAGTTTGCTCGCACCATGAAACACGCGACGTCCGTCATCTACCTCGGTCGCCACGTCGGATACCCGGTTGCCCTTGAAGGCGCCTTGAAGCTCAAGGAAATCTGCTACATCCACGCAGAAGGCTTCGCGGCCGGCGAACTCAAGCACGGCCCGATCGCACTGGTCGACGAAGGCCAGCCAGTCATCATCGTTGTTCCGACCCCGCGTCGTCCCGAACTGCACAACAAGGTTCTGGCAAACATTCAGGAAGTTCGCGCTCGCGGTGCAAAGACCATCGTCATCGCTGAAGAAGGCGACACCTCCGTCGACGAATTCGCTGAAATCGTGTTCAGGATTCCTCCGATTCCGACGCTGTACGCACCCCTGTTGACGGTTGTCCCACTGCAGATCTTCGCCTGCGAACTTGCAACCGTGAAGGGCCTTGACGTCGATCAACCACGCAACCTCGCTAAGTCTGTGACCGTTGAGTAAGCATCCCTGACTGGACTTTTCCTGCGTCTGCCACACGTCGTGGCAGACGCAGGATTCGTTTTGTGCGGACGTTTTCGCTTTCGTGG
Organism: Actinotignum sp. usb-actsch-rep-73; assembly: GCF_059082735.1. NCBI lineage: Bacteria > Bacillati > Actinomycetota > Actinomycetes > Actinomycetales > Actinomycetaceae > Actinotignum > Actinotignum sp. usb-actsch-rep-73. Next base: position 55,060 of record NZ_JBHNPV010000053.1, read on the forward strand.
GACAAATCCCACTACCATCGGGCTGTATCCGCTTGTTGACCGAGTATGCGAGCCCGGCCTCGTACACCAAAAACAGGATTGAGATTATCGTGATCGACATTCTCTGGGCGCTCGTTCCATCGATTTTGTTTGGCCTTCAAACCACCATCACCGGCGCGGTCAAGACAACTGACCAGCAGCGTGTTCTCGGTTTGACGATGGGTGGTTTTATTTTTGCGCTCGCAGTCACGCCCTTCCTTGGGGTTCAGTGGAATGTGCGCGATGTGATCGTCGCTTTTGTTACCGGATTGATTGTCGGCTGGGGTCTGGTGGACCAGGTCGCTGCTTTCAACGTGCTGGGTGTTTCGCGCACGATGCCGGTGTCGACGGGCGGGCAGTTGGCAGCGATCTCGCTGGGTGGTGTTCTTCTGTTCGGCGAATGGCGTCACGGTGGGGCGCTCCCGGTCGGTGCGACTGCGATTATCGTCCTCATTCTGGGTATTTGGTTCGTCTCACGCACCGAGGAAGGCTCCGATACGAAGAACCTGGATTGGGCGCGCGGAACGCGTTTGCTGATGACGTCGACCTTCGCTTTTTCGAGTTACGTGTTGATCGGTCGTGCCTTTGGGCTGGATGGTCCCTCGATCCTGTTGCCGCAGTCGACGGGCTACTTCCTTGTTGCCCTGATCGCGTACGCCGTTGACGCGCGCCGGAAGGGGGACGAGGCTCCGAAGCTAGTGAGTCTCCCAATGGCGCAAATGACGGCACTCGGCCTGATGTGGGGTGCCGCCGTCGTCCTACTCCAGGTCGGCGCTGGACGCGTCGGTGTCGCGACCGGTTTCACTCTGTCGCAGCTGGGCATTCTGATTTCGACTCCTCTCGGTATCCTCTGGCTGGGTGAGCACCGCGCGGGTCGCGAACTGCGTTGGACTGTCATTGGTGTTGCGCTGGTTATCGTCGGCGCGGTGCTTGCGGGGGTCGCTAAGGGGCTCGACGCCGCCTGAGGCCTTTTCGTCCGCGCCTTGGCGCACATCCCCCGGTCTTATACCACCGCGCTTGTTCACCGTTTGGGGTGTATACGACCGCGCTTGTTCACCGTGCGGCACCAACCCCTGAGAGTGAAGAAACCGCGACAATCCGCGCAATAGGTTGATGCGTGCCCAAAGGGGTGACACTATCACTGCATGATCTTCGTGAACGATCGCGCGACTGCGCGTGCCATTGAGGCTGACTTTTTAGCGCGCCACACAGAAGCTGGAGATGGCGATCCGGATTGGTTAATGAAGCGAGCGGCACACGCAGTAGCTGAAGCCGTGACCGCGCTTGTTCACCGCGGCAACACTGCGCTTGTTCACCGTTCACCCGCCTTTTCACCCGGATGCGTTGAAAGCGATGATTATCTGACGCTTCCTCGCGTGTGCGCGCTTGTTGGAGGCGGGGACAACGGAGGCGATGCTCTGTATGCGCTCGCCTACCTAGCTGAACAGGGGTTTTCCTGCTCGGCTCTACTTCTTGCTCCGAAGTCTCATTCACGAGGCCGATCAGTTGCGCTTGAGGCAGGTGTGCAGATTCTTGATGCTTACGCGCTTGTTCAGGAAAAGCTTGCCGATCAGCAGGATCCAGCCGGTGGCGCTGACGGTGAACAAGCGCGGTCGAAGTTGTGGGCGCTCACTGACATTTCAAACATTGCTACGGCTTTGGAAGCTCCTATCTGGATCGATGGAATTCTTGGAATTGGCGCGTCAGGCGAGCTTCGGGAACCGGCGCGCTCGTTCATCGAGGAGCTTGCCCAGCTTCAACAAGCGCGGGGAGTGAAGGTCGTCGCGGTCGACGTGCCTTCCGGGCAGTTCTCAGATGATGGGGAAGTGACGGGGCCAGTAGTGTCTGCGACAACGACCGTCACTATGGGATTGCTGAAGACACCACTCGTCCTTCCTCCCTCCGCCTATTACACGGGGACTCTGCAGTGTGTTCCGCTGGGTTTTAACGCCCAAGAATCAGACGTTCGAGTCGTGACCGACCAAGATGTTGCCCGCACTGTCATTCGCCCCGATTGGGCGGACCACAAGTACACGCGCGGAGTCGCAGGCTTGGTAGTCGGCTCAGAAACCTACCCCGGAGCAGGCGCTCTGAGTTGTCTGGGTGCCAGCTATTCCGGCGTGGGCATGGTGCGTCTGGATGCGCCCGATCAAGTCCTTGACTTGGTGTTGACGCTCGAGCCGGGGATCGTTGGTGTCGGTGGTCGAATCCAGGCGGGTCTGGTTGGTCCGGGAATGGATGATGATACGCGTGTGAACGCGCTCGAGCTGGCAAAGTTCTGCGTTGCCTCGCATCTTCCCCTGATTGTTGATGCTGGTGCCCTGTCCTTTGTCCGAGAAATGGCGACGGTGGGAGGATTGGAGCGGGTGCTCCTCACCCCTCACGCAGGCGAAGCCGAGGCTATGTTCAGCCAATGGGGCCAGAAGCGCCCTCGCTGGTGGGTTGAGCAGTGCCCGGTAGAGGCAACGCGTCTTCTTGCGAAGCTCAGTGGAGCAAATGTGTTGCTGAAAGGGGCCTCGTGCATTCTTTCAACACCGCAAGGCGAAATCGTTGTTGTTCCGCGAGGGAGTGGCTGGGCCGCAGTCGCAGGAAGTGGCGATGTGCTGGCGGGCCTGCTCGCAGGCTTTGCGGCACAGTGGGGTGCGAAGAGTGAACGAGGCTCATCAACTACTTCGCTTGTTGAAGCTCTGGCTGCGGGCGCGCTTGTTCACGCGCGTGCCGGCGAACGCGCTGCGTCGAAGGTGAGTGTGAGTGGTGGCCCGGTGACCGCAATCCAGATTGCAAAATGCGTGTCGAGCGTGATCGGGGAGTTGCTCGCCTGATTTTTACCGCGCTTGTTCAGTGCTCCGTTTCAACAAATTGGTGCTGACGAGCTGTTTTCTTGAACAAGCGCAGTGCTGTTTGACGAGTAAACGGTGAACAAGCACGGTGGGTTTGGTGAACAAGCACGGTGGGTTTGGTGAACAAGCGCAGTGTGGTTTGACGAGTAAACGGTGAACAAGCGCGGTGGGAGACGCGCGAATCTGAAGGTGAACGCAACAATGATGACCCTCCGTAACGCGCGCTTGTTCACCGGTGCGATACTAGAAGCGTGATGAACGAAGAGTCTTCCGCTTTCGCCCAGTACCCGGCGCGCGCTGTCGTTGACCTCAGCGCCATTGCCGACAATCTGGCGGTGCTGAAACAATCTGCGCCGACGGCCATTCAGATGGCAGTTGTCAAGGCAGATGCCTACGGGCATGGAATTCTTCCCGTTGCGATGACTGCGCTTGAGGCAGGAGCTTCGTGGCTCGGTGTCGCGCAACTCGGTGAAGCACTCACTCTGCGATACGCGCTCGACGAAGCTGGAATAGCACGTGAGAAAGCGCCGATTCTGACGTGGATCGCCCCCTCGGGAGCTGACTGGGCGCAGGCGCTCGAAGCAGACTTGGATCTGTCGGTGTCCTGGACCTGGGTGCTGGCCCAGATCTGCGCGGCTGCACGCGAAACGGGTAAGAAGGCGCGCATTCACGTGAAGATCGATACGGGCATGTCGCGCGCGGGTTCGACGCTTGCGGATCTGCCGGCGCTTGCTTCGGCAGTGCGGATGGCCCGCGACGAGGGTCTTGTTGAGGTGATCGGCGCGTGGAGTCACCTGTCGCGCGCGGACGACCCCAGCGACGAGGGCAATGCATCAACCGCGGCGCATGTCCACATTTTCGAGGCCGGTTGCACAATTCTGGCGCAGGCTGGAATTAGGCCGGAACTTCGCCATCTGAGTGCCACATCAGGCATCCTCTGGCATCCCGAAGCGCACTACGACATGGTGCGCGCCGGCATCGGTATGTACGGACTGAGTCCCGACTCTGCTGTGGCGTCCGCATCTGACTTGGGGTTGCGTCCCGCGATGACCCTGCAGGCGCCACTGACCAGTGTCAAAGTGATCGAAGAGGACACCCCTGCTTCATATGGTGGCACGTGGCGTTCATCCTCGAGGCGTTGGGTTGGTCTGGTGCCCCTCGGATATGCCGACGGTATTCTGCGCGCCGGATCGAACGGTGCCCCCGTCCTTGTCAACACGGATAGGGAGCCGATTCGCACGCATATTGTGGGCCGAGTGTGTATGGACCAGTTCATCATCGACCTTGGCCCGGCATCGGGTGAAGCGAGTCTGCCCACTGGCCGCACCGAGAACGCGCCCGCACAGGTTGGCGACGGCGTCATCCTTTTCGGTGACCCGGCCACCGGCGCGCCACTGGCTGACGAATGGGCAAGCCAAGCCGGCACCATCAACTACGAAATCGTTGCCCGCTTGGGCGAACGCATCCCGCGCCTCTATATTGGCGCGGCTCGACGTGAGGAGAATTGTTCATGACCGCTGAACCCCAGTCGTTGGTGTCTGCTTCCGCTGATGAAACGCGGTGCCTCGGGCGCGCCTTGGGTGAAAACCTGCGCGCCGGCGATCTCATCATGTTGCGTGGCGGTCTGGGCGCGGGTAAGACGACGTTCACTCAAGGCGTGGGTGAAGGAATCGGGGTACGAGGCCGCGTGGCATCCCCGACGTTCATCGTGGCCCGCGTTCACCCGAACCTCAGCGACGGTCCTGACTTGATCCACGCCGACGCCTATCGCATCCGCGACCTCGAAGACCTCGAAACCCTGGACCTCGATTCTTCTCTGGCAGAGTCCGTGACCGTCGTCGAATGGGGCGAAGGTAAGACGGAAGCCCTGTCTGATGAGCGCCTCGAAATTGATGTCACGCGCAAGACTGGTGGTGAAGCTGCCCACGACGGAGACGCGGTCGACCTTGAAACGATGGATGACGGCGAGCGCACCATTACGCTCCACCCGCACTCCAACCGCTGGGACGGCGTTCTCGACGCAGTCATGGCACGCGCCAGCGAGCTGATTGCCACCTTGGACGAAGACTGATTGGCAAGCCCCGCGTTTCTTAGGGTCGCCCGCTCCCGAAGCTCACATCGTGACTCGCTGATCCGACGAGTAGGATTACCCCTGTGATTGAACTGAGCCTTGATACCTCCGCCGCCACGATCGTTTCCCTTTTGAAAGACGGAACCGTGGTGGGACACGCTCACAACGAATCAACGCGTCACCACGCTGAATCGATCACCGAGCTTGTCCGCGAGGCACTCGGTCAAGCCGGTCTGCCGCTCGAGGCGAAGGACGCTGGTATTGAACGCGTGTTGGTTGGTACGGGTCCTGCACCGTTTACCGGTCTGCGCGCGGGCCTCGTCTCCGCGCGAGTGTTTGCGCTCGTGACAGGCGCGCCCGTCTACGGAGCCTCAAGCTTGGATGTCATTGCCCGCCAGGCACTCGACTTGCTTCCCCCGGACACCCACGTGTACGCCGTTTCTGATGCGCGCCGTAAGGAACTGTACTGGGGACACTACGTCGCAGAAGGTGCCGATGATGTGCGTCTGATCGGCCGCCTGGAGGTCGGCACGGCTCAGAGCCTGCTCAACTCGATGCGTGATGCGGACGGTCTGATCATCAGCGCGGGTGAACTTCCCGCTCACTCCGTCGACTGCCTTGCCCTCGCGGGTAAGGGGCCGATCGTTGATGGAGATCCGGCAGTTCTGTCGCGTATTGTTTCTGCTCGTTTGGTCAGGGGTGAAGAAGATCGCCTCGGCACCGAGCCGCTCTACCTGCGCCGTCCCGAGATTCACGGCCAGCCGATGGAGCGCATGTGACCGGCGTTCCGGTTGAGTTTCATCAGGCAAAGCCGGGGGATGAAGAGATCCTGGTTGCGCTTGAAGAAGCTCTTTTCCCGGAGGACCCATGGACGTGGGGAATGATTGCCGACGAGCTGGCCTCCCCGTTTTCCACCTACTACCTGGCGGCGCTCCCAGATGGCCCTGACCTGCAGGTTGTCGGCTACGGGGGAGTGAAAGTGGTGGGCGATGGCGCCGACATTATGACAATCGGCGTTTTCCCCCGTTTACGAGGCCAGGGCTTGGGTAAACAGATCCTCGACCTGCTGGTATCTCGCGCACGTGAAGCTGGAGCGGACTACGTGTTCCTTGAAGTTCGCGAGTCGAATGAAGTTGCGCGACGCCTCTACGAACGCTCAGGTTTTATCGTCCTGGACCGCGTGAGGGGATATTTCAAGAATCCACTCGAAGACGGCATCGCCATGCGATTGGATCTGACGAACTGAAAGTGTGGGTGGCCTCGTCCCTTCAATGTCGAGCGTGACGGTGGCGGAAGAGAGCACACAAGTAGGCGCGCACCTGCGTTTTACGACGGGTTTCTCAAAACTGTCATATGCCCGAAATTTGAAACAGGACGGTTAGGTAAAAGGCAGTCAACGCCCGCCTGAAACATCTCTGTCGCACGCGTAACCAGCCTCCAAACCGCCAAGGAAGCCCCTGAGAATTTTGCTAAATTACGCGGAAAACTGAGCTGACAAAACGCTCATCTAGGACCAAGGGCGGACAACAGTCCTAAAACGCTCGAAGACGTGTGGATATTCTTGGGACATGGCCACTACAAATGTCGCAACGAAGAAGCGCCGCGCGTGGACCACCAGTGTTTTTATTAAGCAACTGATGGCCATCTCGGGCTTCATTTTCGTCTTCTTCCTGCTGTTCCACTCCTACGGCAACCTCAAGATGTTCCTCGGTCAGGAAGCGTATGACCATTACGCACACTGGCTGAAGGAAGAGGCTTTCGTGCCGATCTTCCCGCACGGCGGATTCATCTGGGTATTCCGCGCCGCGATGCTCCTGATGCTTGTCATCCACCTGTACGCAGCTGCATACACGTGGAAGCGTTCGCGTCGCGCACGTTCGACCCGCTACGTCGTGAAGAAGTCCGTTACCGATTCGTACGCCGCGCGCACCATGCGCATGTCCGGCGTTCTGATCCTGTTCCTCTTCATCTTCCACATCCTGCACTTCACGACCGGCACTGTCCGCACGGGCTTCACCGCTGATTCGACGCCTTACGAGCGCATGGTTGCATCGTTCAACTCGCCGCTGCTCGTCATCGTGTACGCAATCTTCGTCGGTCTTGCATGTATTCACGTTTCGCACGGCTTCTGGTCAATGTTCCAGACGCTCGGTTGGGTTCGCCCCGCGACTCGTAAGCCGATGATCGTCCTCTCCGGCCTCGTTGGCGCCATCATCTTCGTGATGTTCATGGCACCTCCGATCGCAATCGCCGCCGGATTCATCTCTTGAGGAAGCTGATTACTCATGACTGAAACCCTGATCAAGGGCCTCTACCGTGAAGGCGAGAAGATCGCTGACGCCAAGGCTCCTCTTGATGTGCCAATCGCCGAATGCTGGGAACAGCGTAAGTTCTCCGCCGCTCTGGTGAACCCGGCTAACCGTCGTAAGCTCCGTGTCATCATCGTAGGCACCGGCCTTGCGGGTGGCGCTGCTGCCGCTTCGCTCGGCGAAATGGGCTACAACGTCGACGTGTTCTTCTACCAGGACTCCGCTCGTCGCGCGCACTCCATTGCTGCGCAGGGTGGTATCAACGCTGCGAAGAACTACCGCAACGACAATGACTCCGTCTACCGCCTCTTCTACGACACGGTTAAGGGTGGTGACTACCGCGCCCGCGAAACCAACGTCTACCGTCTGGCAGAGGTCAGCGCGAACATCATCGACCAGTGCGTCGCACAGGGCGTTCCGTTCGCGCGCGAATACGGTGGTCTGCTCGACAACCGCTCCTTCGGTGGTGTTCAGGTCTCCCGTACGTTCTACGCGCGTGGCCAGACAGGTCAGCAGCTCCTGATCGGCGCCTACCAGGCGCTGGAACGTCAGGTTGCGGCCGGCACCGTCAAGGAATACTCGCGCCACGAAATGGTTGAGATCATCGTTTCTGATGGTCGTGCCCGTGGCATCGTTGCCCGTGACATGGCAACCGGCAAGCTGGAAACCTACATCGCTGACGCAGTTGTTCTGGCAACCGGTGGCTACGGAAACGTCTTCTTCCTGTCGACCAACGCGATGGGGTGTAACGCCACCGCAATCTGGCGCGCATACCGCAAGGGTGCCTACTTCGGTAACCCCTGCTTCACGCAGATCCACCCGACCTGCATCCCGCAGCACGGTGATCAGCAGTCGAAGTTGACCCTCATGTCGGAGTCCCTCCGTAACGACGGTCGAATTTGGGTTCCGAAGAAGGCTGAAGACTGCGAAAAGGATCCGCGTCAGATCCCCGAAGAGGATCGCGACTACTACCTGGAGCGCATCTACCCGTCTTTCGGTAACCTGGTTCCCCGCGATATCGCATCGCGTCAGGCAAAGAACATGTGTGACGAAGGCCGTGGCGTTGGTCCGAAGATTGCTGGCGTCGCACGTGGCGTTTACTTGGACTTCGCTGAAGCCATCGGTCGCATGGGCAAGGCAGCCGTTAGCGCTAAGTACGGCAACCTGTTCGATATGTACGAGCGTATTACGGGTGACAACCCCTACGAGGTGCCGATGCGTATCTACCCGGCAGTCCACTACACCATGGGTGGTCTTTGGGTTGACTACGATCTCGAGTCCAACCTTCCTGGCCTGTATGTTGCTGGCGAAGCAAACTTCTCCGACCACGGCGCCAACCGCCTGGGTGCATCCGCGCTCATGCAGGGCCTGTCGGATGGCTACTTCGTCCTGCCGAACACAATCAACGATTACCTCTCCAAGTGCTTCAATCTGCCGAAGCTGGACGAATCGTCCCCTGACGTTGTTGAAGCTCTCTCTGTGGCCCAGAAGCGCATCGACACCCTGATGTCGATCAACGGTTCCCGCTCGGTTGATTCCTTCCACAAGGAACTCGGCCACATCATGTGGGAATACTGCGGTATGGAGCGCACCGAGGAAGGCCTGAAGAAGGCAATCGGTATGATCCGCGAACTTCGCAAGGACTACTGGCAGAACGTTCGTGTTCCCGGCAAATCCATTGGTGAGCTCAACCAGTCCCTCGAAAAGGCTGGTCGCGTTGCCGACTTCATGGAGCTTGGTGAACTCATGTGCATCGACGCTCTTCATCGCGAGGAATCCTGTGGTGGCCACTTCCGCGCCGAGTCACAGACCCCCGAAGGTGAAGCGCTTCGTGATGACGACAAGTTCCTGTACGTCGCCGCGTGGGAGTGGGGTGGCGAAGACCAGCCACCGATCCTCCACAAGGAAGACCTCATTTACAACAACATCGAGCTGAAGCAGCGGAGCTACAAGTGAACCTGACACTGAAGATCTGGCGCCAAGATGGTCCCGAGGACCGTGGCGCGATGCACGAGTACCAGGTGAAGGGAATCTCCGAGGAGTCGTCCTTCCTTGAAATGCTCGACGTCCTCAATGAGGAACTCTTCGCACGTGGTGAAGAACCCATCGCATTCGATTCTGACTGCCGTGAAGGCATCTGCGGTCAGTGTGGCATTGTCATCAACGGCATTGCCCACGGCCCAGAGGTCACCACGACCTGCCAGCTTCACATGCGTACTTTCCATGACGGTGACACCATCACCATTGAGCCGTGGCGTGCAGAAGCATTCCCGGTCATCAAGGACCTGGTTGTCAACCGTTCCGCACTGGACCGCATCATCCAGGCTGGTGGCTACATTTCGGTCAACACCGGTGCAGCCCCGGATGCTCACGCAACCCCGGTCCCGAAGCAGGACGCAGACCGCGCATTCGAAGCGGCTGCATGCATCGGCTGTGGCGCTTGCGTGGCAGCCTGCCCGAACGCTTCGGCGATGCTGTTCACCTCGGCTAAGGTGACACACCTCCAGCTTCTGCCCCAGGGCAAGCCGGAGAACTACAAGCGCGTTGTCAACATGCTCAACCAGATGGATGAAGAGGGCTTCGGCTCCTGCACCAACATCGGTGAGTGTGCTGCGGTCTGCCCGAAGCAGATCCCGCTTGACGTCATCTCCACGCTGAACCGTCAGCTCGGAAAGGCTGCCCTCAAGGGCGTCTGATC
>NZ_JBHNPV010000054.1:0-3274 GCF_059082735.1 Actinotignum sp. usb-actsch-rep-73
GCGAAATACGACGCACCCCCACGCTCTATCACCAGAAAAGGAGGCAGCATGATTTTCGAGAACGAAGCCCAGTTCGAAGAGGCACTCATCGCCAATCTCAAGAACAACGGCTGGGATGACAAGGACGGAGTTCTCTGGAACCCCACCGAGAAACAACTCGTAGACAACTGGGCCGCCATTATCTTCGAAAACAACAACAACATCGATCGCCTGAACGGCTGCCCCCTTACCGATTCTGAGATGGCCCAAATCCTGGAGCAGGTGACGTCCCTGCGAACCCCGTTGAAACTTAACGCTTTCATCAACGGCAAGACCGTGGCCATTACGCGAGACAATGCAGACGATAAGCTCCACTGTGGCAAGGAGGTATCCCTCAAGATCTTCCGCCCGCAGGAGATTGCCACTGGCCAGACGCGGTACCAGATCGCGCAGCAGCCCCAATTCACCACGTCGAGCAAACTGACAGGTGTCCGCCGTGGCGACGTGATGCTGCTCATCAACGGCATGCCACTGATCCACATCGAGCTCAAGCGCACGGGCGTCCCTGCGAGCCAAGCCGTCAATCAGATCAGCAAGTACCTGCACGAGGGAGTCTTCACCGGCATCTTCTCCCTGGTCCAGGTGTTCGTCGCCATGAACCCTGAAGAAATGCTCTACTTCGCGTCCCCCGGCACCGGAGGGAAGGTCAATGAGCGCTTCTGTTTCCATTGGGCGGACTTCAACAACGAACCTGTCAACGATTGGAAGACCATCGCCTCTAAATTCCTCTCGATTCCCGAAGCGCACCAGCTCATCGGCTTCTACACCGTCGCCGACGAGTCCGACGGCGCACTCAAGGTCATGCGCAGCTATCAGCTTTACGCGGCGCGTGCGATTTCCGACCGCGTTGCCAAGGTGAACGCTCGCAAGCAATGGGGCATGCCGGGCATTCGCGGCGGGTATATCTGGCACACCACGGGCTCTGGAAAGACCATGACAAGCTTCAAGAGTGCGCAGCTCATCGCCAATTCTAGAAAGGCTGACAAGGTGGTCTTCCTTATGGACCGCATCGAGCTGGGAACCCAGAGCCTCGCCGAGTACCGAGCGTTCGCAGCAGCCGACGATGCTGTGCAGGGCACGGAGAACACCGCGGAGCTACGCAGCCGACTCAAGAGTAGCTCCGTCAACGACATGCTGATCGTCACCTCCATCCAGAAGATGAGCCTCATCCGCTCCGAGGAGGGCGGTATCACCGATTCCGACCTGGAGCAGATGAGGGGCAAGCGCATCGTGTTCATCATCGACGAATGCCATCGCTCGACCTTCGGCGACATGCTACGCACGATCAAGAACACTTTCCCCGACGCCCTGTTCTTCGGGTTCACGGGCACTCCCATCCACGAGGAGAACGCAAAGAAGATGTCCACCACCACGGACGTCTTCGGCGACGAGCTACACCGCTATAGCATCGCTGACGGCATCCGCGACGGCAACGTGCTGGGATTCGACCCCTACATGGTGTGCACCTTCAAGGACGCCTCCGTGCGCGAGGCGGTGGCGCTGAACAAAGCCAAGGCGGGCAGCGTTGGCGACGCCCTCTTGGACGACCGCAAGAGCAAGGTTTACTACTACTGGATGGATACGTCCAAGGTTGGCATGGGCGACGTCAACGACAAGCCCGGTTCCGAGAAGCACGGCATCGAGCACTTCGTGCCATCTGTCCAGTACCAGGACGACGAGCACCGCAGGAAGGTGGTGGAGGACATCCTATCCGGCTGGGAGCGCATCTCTCATGGCGGCAAGTTCCATGGGATCCTGGCCACCAGCTCCATCGCCGAGGCCATCGAGTACTTCAGGATGTTCAGGGACGAGGTCCCGCAGCTCAAGGTCACGGCGCTCTTCGACCCTAACATCGACAATTCGGGTGACAAGGCGATCAACAAGGAGGAGGGCCTCAAGGAGATCATCGAGCATTACAACGCCACATACGGTAGGGAGTACACGATACCGACCCATGCCGCCATGAAGAAGGACATGGCCGCGCGCCTGGCTCACAAGAGGCCGCATCTCAACGTCGAGAACCATCCCGAAGAGAGGATCGACGTCCTCATCGTGGTGGACCAGATGCTCACGGGCTTCGACTCCAAGTGGATAAACGTCCTCTATTTGGACAAGGTCATCGACTACGCCCTGCTCATCCAGGCGATCAGCCGCACCAATCGCCTGTTCGCGGGCGACGAGAAGCCCTTCGGTGTCATCCGCTACTACCGCAAGCCCCACACCATGCGCCGCAACATCGAGGAAGCGGTGAAGCTCTATTCCGGGGACAAGCCATTCGGACTGTTCGCCAGCAAGCTGCCCGAAAACATGGCCAAGTGCAACGAGCTGTTCGCCCAGATGGAAACCGTCTTTAAGGAAGGTGGGAGCGAGGATTTCAGCAAGCTGCCCGAGAGCGACGCGGCCAAGGCGAAGTTCGCCGAGCTGTTCAACGCGTTCCACGAGCATCTTGAGGCTGTCAAGGTGCAGGGCTTCTCCTGGGGCGATACTGAGGTTTTCGGAGATCAGGATCCCGATACCGGAACAACCGAGATGGTCGAAGTCGCGTTCGACGAGAGTCGCTTCAACGCATTGGTTCGTAGGTACAAGGAACTGAGCACGAGAACCGATCCTCCCGAGGATGAAACAGCGCCTGTTGCCCCGTTCGACATCAAGGGCTATCTCACCGAGATCAACACCGGGCAAATCGACACCCAGTACATGAACGAGAACTTTACCAAGTGGCTCAAGGCTCTCGAGCAGGGAGATGTCTCGCCCGAGGAGATCGACGCTCTCTACGCGAACCTCCATCGTACCTTCGCTACGTTGTCCCAGGAGGACCAGGGGTTCGCGGAACTCTTCATCCATGACATCCAGTCCGGAGAGGTCTCGGTCGAGTCGGGAATGACCCTCAGGGACTACATCACCCGCTATGCCCAGCGCGCCCGGAACAAGCAGGTCGCCAAGCTCGTTGATGCCATCGGGGTTGACGAGGAACAGCTTGAGGCCATGATGAGGCTCGACATCAACGAAGCCAATATTAACGATTTCGGAAGATTCAAGGCGCTTGTGGACACCGTTGACAAGGCTAAGGCTCGGGCATACTTCGAGAGGGTTGACAGAAGGGAGATCTCTCCCTTCAAGGTTAATGCCAGGGTTGACAAGCTGCTGAGGAGATTCCTCGAGTCCGGTGGCTTCGACATCGAATGACACGTCAGGTAATCGCCTGAGGTCGGGATACGCTCCCGGCCTTTTCATG
>NZ_JBHNPV010000055.1:0-1482 GCF_059082735.1 Actinotignum sp. usb-actsch-rep-73
GCGACCGACAAGGCGGACGGCGATAAGAGTCTTGCTTCTTCGGGCATGGTTACGATCACGGACAAGGTGTGCTACACGAACTTGAAGCCAGGCAAGGAATACACCCTGGCAGGCACGTTGATGGACAAAGCCACAGGCGAACCGCTGATGGTCGAAGGCAAACCCGTCACCGCCTCCAAGACGTTCACCCCAGACCAAGCTGACGGGTGCGAAAACGTTGATTTCACCATCGACGCCTCCATGCTGGTCGGCAAGACCACCGTCGTGTTCGAACGCCTCGAACGCGACGGACAGACCATCGCTGTCCACACTGACATCAACGACGAAGGCCAGACTGTTAAGGGTGGGGATGAGGATCGTGGTTCGTCGTCTCGTGGCTTGGCTAAGACTGGTGCGCAGATTGCTGGTGTTGGTGGTCTTGCGAGCCTGGCTCTTGTCGGGGGCGGTGTAACGCTGGCGTTGAAGCGTCGTCGCGTCGCCTGAACCGTTTTCTTTGAGCTCTCGCCCTCATGCGCCTCTGTTCCTCCAAGGGTGGGCGTGTAAGGGTGAGGCCCTCTCACCTTTAATTTCAAGTGTGTAGCAGGCGTCGGCAGGCTACGCAGGTGGTGCTAGGGCATGAGGATGGGGGCGAGCAAACGAATTGCTCGCCCCCATTCGAGTACCTAGCACTCGATACATCGCTTAGCTACAAGCGATAGAAAGGCGATACCAGTGATATCGCAAACACCAGCTTATATCAATACACAAGATGCAATGAAGCGTCAAACGGCAACGTTTGTCGACATGCTTCAGTCTGTCAAGATTGGTGATTTAACGCCCTTAGAGCGCTCTCAAGCGGTCGAAGGGATCTGGCGCGATACGTGCGCGCATATTGATGAGGTCTGTGAGGCAAAACAAGCGCGTGGTCATCTAAGTCGCGAGACGGCTATTGAAGCGCGTGCGACATACAGGCGACTGCTCCTTATCGCGCTCAATCAGGCACTGAATATCGCTTTGCCTGGGAGTCGGTTTAATCCAATGCCTCAAGGCTCTTAAACGACTTGAGCGTGCCTGTATCCCCTCTTACTTTCTTTTTCTCGTTTAACGATGTGGAACGGAACTATCCTGCCATGAGTATTAAAGCTATGACGTGGGTCTGGGAACTCCAAGAACTCACGCAATCTGAAACACTCGTCATGCTCTCCCTGGCTGACGCTGCCAGAGACGATGGTGTCTGCTGGCCATCCCAGGCGGTCATAGCAAAAAAGTCGCGTATGAGCGTGCGTAATATCCGTCGAGTTATTAGTCGTCTGACGGATTCGGGCTGTTGGTCAGCCCGCTTGCTGTTAGGGGGCGTGTTGTGAGTGTTGAAGCGATTGAGTGGGCGTTTGGTTTAACCGACGGTATTGATGTGCTCGAAAAGCTGGTCTTGTTGTCTTTGGCTGATGATGCTGGTGAGGACGGCTGGGTGTTGTTGCGCTCGCTTGAGCGTCCAGCTCGCCG
>NZ_JBHNPV010000056.1:0-47157 GCF_059082735.1 Actinotignum sp. usb-actsch-rep-73
GCGACCGACAAGGTGGACGGCGATAAGACTCTCGCTTCTTCGGGCCCGGTGACGATCACGGACAAGGTGTGCTACACGAACCTGAAACAGGGCAGGGAATACGCCCTGTCGGGCACGTTGATGGATAAGGCTACTGGTGGGCCGCTGATGGTTGAGGGCAAGCCTGTGACCGCTTCCAAGACGTTCACCCCAAGCCAGGCTGATGGGTGCGAAAACGTTGATTTCACCATCGACGGCTCCATGGTGGTCGGCAAGACCACCGTCGTGTTCGAACGCCTCGAACACGACGGACAAACCATCGCTGTCCACACTGACATCAACGACGAAGACCAGACAGCGCTCTTTGAAAAGACTCCCACCCCGCCCGAAGAACACCTTGCGAAAACCGGTGCCCAAACACTCTTATTCCTTGCAGGTGCCACACTCTTTGCACTGATGGGCGTCGGAGCTATTGCACTCCATCGTCGCTCTTAAAAGCAATCTACGCCCCAACAGGGGGAGTGCCCGCCGGGGTGCTTCGACCAAGGGTGAAAAAGATTGCTACGAGGTCGCGCACTAAGAACGCCAAGCGATGTTTGAGGTGCGCGGCCTCGTCAATCAGAAGAAGGAAAAGGTGGAATCGACACGGTTGCGTGGACTTCGGCAAGCCTGCGAGCCTCGCGCCTCTTGCGGATCCACGCGGTCATCAACACCGAACCAACCAACGCGATTCCAGTAGAACCAACAATGGGAAGACCTGCAAAACCGGTGAACTCGAAAACCAGAGTCAAACCGGTTAACGGAGCCGCCATCGACGAACCCAAGAAAATCGCAGCACCAATAAACACACACGCAGCCACCGATACGCTGGGAACAACCTGTTGCCACACCAAACCAGTCACCGCGCCAATACCGGCACCCAAGGCGACTCCAGGAGTCAGCGTTCCACCCCACGCCCCAGCACGAATCGTCACAAGAGTCGTGAACGTCTTCGCCACAAGGACCAATAGTGCCGTGATCAAACCAGCGCCAGCTAGCCAGCGAGCATCAAACTGCGTCTGAGCACTCGCCTGCCCATTGCCGAGCACCGAAGGAATCACTATCGCAATAAGACCAACAATGACGAACGCCAGCGGAAGTGACCAAAGAAGGTGAGCAGATCGGGGCTTAGCCTGTTCGCACCGGTCAACCCACGTTCGGAACAATTCACCCAGCGCACCCAAAATGGGTCCCATGATCAGCGCCCAGACGACAAGACCCCACGACGTCTTCAAAGGCTCAACCGAATAAAAGGGTGCAGGTCGATGCCAGCCGGTAGACACCAATACGGAAAGAACAGCAATAAAAGAAGCGGTCGCAACCGCCTTCGGGCGCTTGGACAAAAGCAGAATTTCAAGAGCATAAACAGCGCCGGAAATAGGAATCGAATACACAGCCGACAAGCCGGCACCCGCACCACACGCGACAATAATTCTGCGATCCTCGGCGGACAACCCGCAGTGCGAAGATAGCCAGGAAGAGAGCGAGGCGCTCACTTCACGAGGAGCCACTTCACGGCCAATCGAAGCTCCCATGCCAACCAAGACAATCTGCGTCAGGGCATGCCAGATGGTTCGAAGCGGAGGTAGCGTCTCTCCCTCAACCCCAGCCTTCACGCTGGTCAGCTGAGGATTCTTCTGGAACATCACAGTCCACGAAATAGCCCCTAACACGCCAGCAACAAGCAGGATCAAGGGGCGATGCCATGAAACGGAGGTAGAAACAGAATCAAGGAATGTGCCCGAGTGATGATTCCACACCACTGCCTCGACTCCATGCAGAAGGCGAGTACACAGCCAGCCAACAATTCCGGCGGTAACCCCCGTCGCAAGGGTCGCGCTGATATAGCGAACCCAATAGGGCAGGGTAGGCAAGCGGTTGGAAGGCACGGGCGGGTCAGGCCATATGGTCGTCGATGCGTCGAGCGATGCGACCAAACACTTCGTTGAGCACGGTGACCTCTTCTACGCTCAGGTCGTTCAGTACGATCTCTCGAACGACCTCACGGTGCACGTCAGCAGCCTTTTCGAAGAACTTCTTGCCAGCATCCGTCATTAGAATCAGGCCACCACGTCCGTCACCCACGCACGTCGTACGCTCTACGTATCCGCGAGAGACAAGCCGATTTACAGTGTGTGTCAGGCGGGAGGGGCTGAATACAACCTCATGAGCCAAAGCGGAGGGGCGAATGCCTTCATCGCCAGCTCGTGCCACCTGAAGGAGCACGTTATATTCGGGCTGAGTCACGTGGCACTTCGCCTTCAGCTCGGCTTCGATAGCGTTCGTCAGACGTGCCGTGGTCACGAAATACGTTTCCCACGCGCGTCCGCGAGCATCGTGTCTCATGATCATCCCTTCAGTGGCGTTTCAAAGTCAGCAAACCCAGGCCAATGCGAGGCTTCTTGGTCTGAGGCAGCGTCCGTGGCCACCTGAGACGCAAGGTCTCAACTATATCCGATTCAGAAAAGTTATCGAGTATAGGTGAATCATTCTCTGGCTGAGAAACGACGGAATCTCACGGTTCGTCATGTGAAGTGTGAACAGAAAGTGCCAAACGTCCAAAAAGATCACGTACGCCTCGCGCAATCCGATCGGCACGTTTCGCTGTCGAAGACTCCTCCGACATTCCAGCGTGAATGATGACGAACCGCATCCTGCGACTTGCGTGCCATGAAGACTTGACCATCCAGACCAACAATTGCCTTCTTTACAGGACCGTGACCGTAGTGTTCAAAGTGCTCGTGGTACAGGGTGACCATGTGTTCTGGCGACCAGAAAACACTGTTGTGGAAGAAACAGTCACCGTAATAGGCGACCTGTACAGTAATTTCGGGGGAGCGAATAGGGCCGTGCCATACAAATGGAGCAATTCCGTTCAGTGGGCGTGGAGTGGAAGTGAAACCGTGCAAAGGCGTACGTACGGAATTTACCGTGCCAATCGACATCATCTTCGCTCCATCAACGGCGTAGAAGAGCGTAGTTTTCAATGGCCAACGGAATACCGTTGCGAATATTTTTTCCGAACCACGGGTAAACCGAATCTGTATTTCCGTGACTCATCATCAGGTCAATTCGACCACCTGACATGTATTGCGCCATTGCGTAGTCTTCGGCATTTTTGGTGGGGTTGTTGGTTGTAATCAGAGTCGGTGGTGTCTGAGACGCTCATGATTCCGAACTGCAGGGGTACTCTTTGTTCTTAGCTGAGATCCAATGTGGTACAACGTTCAACTCAATTGAAGTCGGTGGCAGATTTTCTCCTGTGCGCTTCGTCTCTAGGCCTACGAGGTTGACCCCACTGAACAAAACACCCCTCTTGGTTCAAACGTCGAAGAGTTTTGGTCAATTAACTCTCACTTCTAGTCTTACTTTATAAGTATTCAATTTCACTATTTAAAAACGGTTGCGTCGGTTCTTTCTTATTTTATATTCTGTCTTCAGACAATTTGATTGTCTCCGGACAATAACAATCGAACATCAATGAGTGAATAGGACCCCTTATGAAGAAGACGCACGTTGTTCTCGTTGACGATATTGATGGAACTCCTGCAAAAGACACCGTTACATTCTCATTCCAGGGTGTGACCTACGAAATTGACCTCTCGGAAGAACACATTTCTGAAATTTCCGCTGATTTTGAAAAGTGGATTTCTTCATCGCGCCGTATCGGTGGTCGAGCAATCCGCGGTTCGCGCGTGGCCTCGTCGGCAGCTCTGTCGCGCGCAGGTGAAATTCGCGCATGGGCCACAGAAAACGGAATCCAGGTTTCCGACCGTGGGCGCATCCCTGCCGACATCGTCGCGAAGTTTGAGAGGGCTCACGCCTGAGATAGGTCCTTGGGGTCTATGACAACACCCCTCGAAGATGGAAGAATGACGTCATGACATACACACTGGTGCTGCTCCGCCACGGCGAGAGCGAATGGAATGCAAAGAACCTCTTCACCGGCTGGGTTGACGTGCCGCTCTCCGAAAAGGGCCGCGCCGAAGCCGCACGCGGTGGCGAGTTCCTCAAGGAATCTGGCGTTCTGCCGGACCTCCTGTTCACCTCGATGCTGCGCCGCGCAATCATGACCGCGAACCTCGCACTCGATGCTGCCGATCGTCACTGGATCCCGGTTGAGCGCAACTGGCGTCTGAACGAGCGCCACTACGGTGCTCTTCAGGGTAAGAACAAGAAAGAAATCCGCGACGAATACGGCGAGGATCAGTTCATGCAGTGGCGTCGTTCCTACGACGTTCCGCCACCGGCAATCGAAGCTGGCTCCGAATTTAGCCAGGACACCGACCCACGTTACGCAGGCGAGCCGATCCCGATGACCGAATGCCTGAAGGACGTCCTTGAGCGCCTGCTCCCGTACTGGGACGGCACCATCGTCCCGGCAATCAAGACCGGCAAGACCGTCATGATCGCCGCACACGGCAACTCGCTGCGCGCCATCGTCAAGCACCTCGACGAAATCTCCGACGAGGACATTGCAGGCGTCAACATCCCGACCGGTATCCCGCTTGTTTACGAGCTGGATGAGGAAACCCTCAAGCCGATCAAGAAGGGTGGCACCTACCTGGATCCCGAGGCAGAAGCAAAGATTGCTGCTGTCGCCAACCAGGGCAAGTGAGCATCTAGATAGCTGAACGAGTGGGGCGGATCCGCGAAAGCGGATTCGCCCCATTTGTATTGTGCTGATTTGAATCCACATGTGAAGTAGATCGCGGGGGTGGACCGAGTGCCGCCCCTCGTGAGTGGCTTCGGCCCGCCAGCGCCTAGTCGGGTAGGAAACGGGTGCAAATGGTAGACTTGTATTCGCTAGTCGCATATCTGCAGGGAGCTCTCATGACGTTCGAAATTGGTCAGACGGTCGTTTATCCGCACCACGGTGCAGCCACGATCGAAGAGATCTCTACGCGCACGTTGCGTGGTGAAGAGATCACGTTCTTGACCTTGCGCGTCGAACAGGGCGACATGACCATTCAGGTTCCCGCAAATAACGTTGACCTTGTTGGTGTGCGTGAAGTTGTCGGTGAAGATGGGCTGGAAGAGGTTCTGAAGGTTCTTCGCGCCCCCTACGTTGAAGAGCCCACCAACTGGTCCCGCCGTTTCAAGGCAAACCAAGAGAAGATCGCAACCGGCGACATCGTGAAGGTCGCTGAAGTTGTTCGTGACCTGACGCGTCGCGACGATCTGAAGAAGCTTTCCGTTGGTGAAAAGCGTACCCTGACCAAGGCTCGTCAGATCCTCTGCTCTGAACTTGCGTTGGCGCGTAATATCACCGAAGAACAGGCAGCTGCTCGCCTTGACGAAATCCTCGCCGAAGGTCGTATCACCCCTGAAGATGCCGTAGACGCTGAGTGACCTGACCCGTCACACTTCGGATCCTCAATGTCAACCGCTCTTGCAGTCCTGACAGCAGCAGGCTCCGGCACCCGTTTGGGGGGTGACGGTCCCAAAGCTCTTGTTGAGCTTGCTGGCACTACTCTTCTTGAACGATCCGCCCGCGGGCTAGCTCAAGCTGGTGTTGCAGGTATCGTCGTGACAGCGCCCGCCGATCAGGTCGATACCTTCGCCACTTACTTTCCAGATGGACGTATCACGCTTACAAGCGAGCAGGGCGAATCCTGTTCAATACCTGTTCTTGTCGTTGCGGGATCATCCGCGTCGCGTCAAGCCTCAGTTGCCCTCGGACTGGATGCGTTAGAAACCCTCGCCGAAACCCACGGGATGTGCCTTGACGCTTCAACCCCCGTCCTTGTTCACGACGCCGCGCGAGCTTTGACTCCGCCAGACGCGATTCGTCGCGTCATTGCAGCCGTCACGTTGGGATACAACGCTGTCATCCCGGTTCTGCCAGTGACCGACACGCTCAAACAAGTTGGCGACTCCACCGCGTCAGCACACCTCGGCATCGGACTGCGCCCGGTGGTGGCAACCATCGACCGTTCCGCCCTTGTCAGCGTGCAGACACCTCAAGGATTCGCGTGGTCCACCTTGCGCGAAGCGCACGAGTCCGCCCGGACTCGTGGAGCAAATGAACGTACAGCGGCGACCGATGACGCGGGTCTTGTGGAAGACGCGGGTGGCCAAGTGATGACAGTCCCTGGCGACCTTCTCTCCATGAAAGTCACAACCCGGCTCGACCTTGCGCTCGCAACACTTCTACTCGATCAATCCTGAAAACTGCCAGCTTGCCCGCCACAGCGGGGTAAGAAAGATGCCCGGTGTGGCCTCGTCAATGAGGGACTAGAACGGGGACACAAGGCAGATAATGCGACCAACTTGCACGTCCGCGAAACGTTCAAGAAATCAAATTTTGCTCCTCTTCGTGTTAAGTTCCAGATGTCAGCAACACTGACAGCGCCCAAAGCAGCGGACGTATGTCCGAGGAGAAACGAATGTCATCCACCCCAAACGCCCCAGTGGCATCAAAAGAAAAAACGAAAATCCTGACGCGCCCCGTCATTGAATGGGCAGCGTGGGACTGGGGGTCGGCAGCGTTCAACGCTGTCGCCACCACTTTCGTCTTCTCCACCTACCTGACCAGCGATGGGCTGTTCACCGATGCGGGCACCGCGAACTCGCACCTGTCGATCGGGTTGACGGTCGCGGGCCTCATCATCGCTCTTCTCGCGCCGATTACCGGCCAGCGCGCAGACCGTCGTGGTAAGGGCGGTGTCTGGCTCGGCTGGTTTACCGGCGCGGTTGTCCTGTCGATGCTCGCCATGTTCTTCGTCGCCCCCGAATCGTCGATCGGGCCGAACGCGTCGCTCTGGCTCGGTATTTCACTGCTGGGCGTCGGCAACATCTTCTTCGAGTTCGCGTCCGTGAACTACAATGCGATGCTCAACCACCTGGCTGACAAGAAGGACATGGGGCGTATCTCCGGCCTTGGCTGGGGAGCCGGCTACGTTGGTGGCATCGTCCTGCTACTCATCCTCTACGTCGGCTTGATTGGTCCGAACCTGCTGGGTGTGTCCACCGACAACGGTCTGAATATTCGTATCGCGATGATCATTGCGGCACTCTGGTTCGGTCTCTTCGCCCTGCCGGTCGTGCTGCACCCGCCGAAACCGTCGGTCCTGCACCACGATGATTCGAAAGAATCTCTGCTCGACTCCTACCGTATGCTCTGGCAGACCGTGAAGGGCCTGCACCGCGAAGCGCCGCACACACTGTTTTTCTTGCTGGCTTCCGCCGTCTTCCGCGACGGCCTGGCAGGCGTTTTCACCTTCGGTGCAATCCTGGCAAAGTCCGCGTTCGGTTTCTCCGCCGGTGACGTCATGGTCTTCGCAATCGCCGCGAACGTCGTGGCGGGCCTAGCTACCATCGGCTTCGGCGCTCTCGACGACAAGATTGGCCCGAAAAAGGTCATTATCTTCTCGCTCGCTTCGATGGTCGTTTTCGGTCTGGGCGTCTTCTTCTTCCACGCGCACGGCTCGATCGTCTTCTGGAGCCTTGGCCTGTTGCTCTGCATCTTCGTCGGCCCGACGCAGTCGGCATCCCGTTCGTTCCTCGGCCGTATCATCCCCGCAGGTCGTGAAGGTGAAGTCTTCGGCCTGTACGCGACCACCGGCCGCGCCGTCTCTTTCCTGGCGCCGTTCATGTACGGCGTCTTCCTGAAGATCGGCAAGGCGCAGTCCACCGGCGGCGACTACACCTACTGGGGCATCCTCGGTATCATCCTGATCCTCGCCGTTGGCTTGGTCCTGACCATCCCGGTCAAGGCAGACGAGGCACACTTGGAGCACCTCGAAAAGTAATGGGGGAGTAGCGGGCTGACTCTTTCTGCCTGCTCGCCTCTGTTCTCTTCCCGATTCTTGAGGTGCGCTTGTCGCGGGGGATCTCGACCGCCGTTTTCTTCGCGGGTACTCACCCGCGGTTTCCCCGTGACCTCGTTCGTGCTGGCGAACTACTGAGCCCGAACGACGAGCGCAACCGCTGTTGCTGCCAAGCCGTCGCCTCGTCCCGTAAACCCAAGCCCGTCCGTCGTCGTGGCGCTGACGGAAACGGGGGCGCCGACGATCTCGCTCATCCGCTGGCACGCTTCGGGTAGACGCGCAGCCATGCGAGGCTTTGTGCCGATCACTTGCACGGTCGCATTACCGATGTGCCAGCCAGCTTTGCGCGCCATTCGGCATACCTCGACAAGGAATTGTTCGCCGGATGCGCCCGACCACTCGGGTCGACTGGTCCCGAACACGCTTCCCATTTCGCCCAGGCCGGTCGCCGCCAAAATTGCGTCGCACACTGCGTGAGCTGCAACGTCGCCATCAGAGTGACCCTCCAGTGGGGTTTCGCCCGGCCACTCCAAACACGCGAGCATGAGAGTTTTGTCGGGCAGATTCCCACACTCGTCTGCGACTGCGAACGCGTGAACGTCGATCGCTTGGCCAACGCGGAAGGGGACGGGAGTGGAGTGAGCGGTGTCAGTCATGCTTCAAGGCTAGCCGGTGCGACGCGGATTTGGGACGGAGCTCGCACGACAGCCTGACCCCGATAGGATCGGCGCATGCGGTACATTTCGACTCGCCAATCTTCGGCCGACAACGCGCGCTCGTTCAGCGACATCCTTCTTGAGGGCCTCGCTCCCGACGGCGGCCTCTACATGCCTGAAAGCTACCCGCAACTGGGCGCGACAGACCTCGAAGAACTCAGCCGAGTCCTCGCAGATGAAGGCTATGCGGCGCTCGCTGCCCGCGTTCTTGAACTGTTCATTGACGACATTCCCTCCGAGCACCTGAAGGCGATTACCGCTCGCGCCTACCGCACGCCCGCGTTCAGCGACCCGGCGATCGTTCCGGTTACGCACCTCCAGTCCGGAGTCTGGGTGTCGCACCTGTCGAATGGCCCGACGGCAGCGTTCAAGGACATGGCGATGCAGTTGCTTGGCGAACTCTTCGAGTACGAGCTCGACCGCCGTGGAGATTGGCTGACGATTGTGGGTGCGACCAGTGGTGATACCGGCTCTGCTGCCGAGTACGCGCTACGAGGCCGGAATGGCCTGTCGGTCGTCATGCTTACTCCGGCCGGACGCATGACAGCATTCCAGCGCGCGCAAATGTTCTCTCTGCTGGACGACAACATTGTGAACGTCGCAGTTGAGGGCGTATTCGATGACTGTCAGGACTTGGTGAAGGCGGTCAACATGGACCCTGACTTTAAGACGAAATGGCATCTGGGCGCGGTTAACTCGATCAACTGGGCGCGCCTGCTCGCCCAAGTTGTGTATTACGTCGCGACTTGGTTGCAGGTGGCACGAGGTGCGGACGGTGGCCTCGACCTGGATTGCCGAGTGAACGTCGTCGTTCCCTCGGGCAACTTCGGCAATATTTGCGCAGGCCACGTGGCGCGACAGATGGGCTTGCCACTGGGAACGCTTGTTGTGGCCACGAACGAGAACGATGTTCTTGACGAGTTTTTCCGCACCGGTGTCTACCGCGTTCGTTCTTCGGCTCAAACACTGGCAACCTCGTCGCCGTCGATGGATATTTCGAAGGCATCCAACTTCGAGCGCTTTATCTTCGACCTGCTTGGTCGCGACGGGGAGCGTACCGCTCAGCTGTTCGGCGAGGTCCTGAACTCGGACGGCTTCTTCGATCTGTCCGGCACTGAAGAATTTGCCGCCCTTGGCGAAAAGTACGGCTTCGTGTCGGGCACCTCAAACCATGCCCACCGCCTGGAACAGATTCTCTTCACCGAAGAAAACGACGGCTACCTGCTGGACCCGCATACCGCGGACGGCATGCACGTCGCACGCCAGTGGGCACCGCGCCTGGGCGGGCCGACCGTCGTCATGGAAACTGCGCTTCCCGTGAAGTTTGCCGACACGATCCGCGAGGCAACCGGCCATGAACCCACCGTTCCCGCCCGATTCGCCGATATTGAGGGGGGCGAGCAACGCGTCGTGAGCCTGCCGAACGACGCCGACGCCCTGCGTGCTCTGATCGAAGAAAAGATCACGCCCAGAAACTGAGCTTCCGAAACGCCTGTCCCCTGTGCCACCCCGCCCTTTCGTCGCGTTACGCAGTTCTAAAAGTGGAGGCGGCCTCGTACCGTGGGAGCCGACGCGGGTAGCATGGCACTATGACGCTTCACCTGTACGACTCGAAGTCCGCCACCCTGCAGCCACTGGTTCCTGTAAACCCGGGGAAAGTGGGGATTTACCTGTGTGGCGCGACGGTGCAGGGTGCGCCGCACGTCGGACACCTGCGCGCGGCCGTCGCGTTCGACTCGCTGATTCGTTGGCTGAAGCGCAATGGTCTGGACGTCACTTACATCCGTAACGTCACCGACATTGATGACAAGATCCTCAACAAGTCCGCCGACGCGGGCGTTGAATGGTGGGCGTGGGCGCAGCGTTTCGAGCGCGAATTCACCGAAGCGTATGCGACCCTCGGTGTTCTACCACCGACCTACGAACCTCACGCGACCGGGCATATTCCGGACCAGATTGACTTGATTAACCGCCTGATCGAGCGCGAGCACGCCTACGCCGACGGCCAGGGCAACGTCTACTTCTCCGTCGCCAGCCAGGACGATTACGGGTCGCTGACCCGCCAGAAGCTCGACGACATGCGCACCACCGAAGACGAGGCGCAGATCGACGCCGTCGTGGAAGCGGGCAAGCGTGACCCTCGCGACTTTGCGCTCTGGAAGGCAGCCAAGGCAAGTGAGCCGGAAACTGCGGCTTGGGATTCTCCGTGGGGACGAGGCCGCCCCGGCTGGCATCTCGAATGCTCTGCGATGTCGCGGCGCTATTTGGGTGACGAATTCGATATTCACGGCGGTGGAATCGACCTGCGATTCCCGCACCACGAGAATGAACAAGCGCAGTCACACGGCGCAGGTTGGGGATTCGCGCGCCTCTGGGTTCACAACGCGTGGGTCACCATGAAGGGCGAAAAAATGTCGAAGTCGCTGGGCAATGTGCTCTCCATCGACGCTCTGACTGCAGAGCATCCGGCTGCTGCCGTTCGGTGGGCGCTTTCGACCGTTCATCACCGCAGTGGAATTGAGTGGGGCCCTGAAACCATGCCAGCTGCTGCCGCTGCATGGGCGAAGTTTTCCGCCTTCGTGGAACGCGCGATTGCGATTGCAGACGAGGTTCCCGCTTCCGAAATTGCACTGCCTGCGTCCGAACTACCCGAGGGCTTCGTGACCGCAATGGACGATGACCTGAACGTGGCCGGAGCGCTTGCCGTCATTTACGAGCACATGAAGGCCGGCAACGTTGCCATCGAAGCGGGCGACACCGAAGCGGTCCGACGTGAACAGCAGTTGGTGCGCTCCATGCTTGATGTCATTGGACTTGACCCCGCATCCGAGCAGTGGCGAAGCGGACTAGGCTCCGCTGGAACAGCTGGAGGTGCGGGATCTGGCGAACACGACGCGCTCGACACCCTCGTTCAGGCCGTCATCGAAGAACGTGCGCAGGCTCGCGCCGAAAAGGACTGGGTGCGCGCAGACGCTCTTCGCGACCGCCTCGCGAACGCAGGAATCGAAGTCGCTGACGGGCGTGATGGAGCAACCTGGAAACTCGCCTGACCTTCCGTTGATCGCAGGCACGTTTCTCGCGAGGAATTGCCAAGGCCGATAATCGGAGCGAAAGCTGGAAATCGCTGGCGTTCTCGGCCTCGTCAATTGGTGAACAAGAGAAAGTGCGCCGTGATACCTACCGCAAATGGCGATATCGTGCGGGAAAACAGTCGGGGAGCCGATAGGCTTGCTATCTGAACTGCTCGCCGGGAGGCGAGACCAACGAACGATAGGTGAAACTCATGGCGGGAAACGACGGTCGTCGCGGCGCAGTGCGCAAACCCGGATCGAAGAAGGGCGCGAAAGTCGGCACCGGCGGGCACTCGCGTCGTAGGCTCGAAGGTAAGGGGCCGACCCCGAAGGCTGAAGACCGGACCTACCATCCCGCGTACAAGCGCAAGATCCAGCGGGAAGCACGCGAAGCTCGGGAAGCAGCGATCGCGCGCGCACGCGCCAAGTCATCCATCAAGGTCGCACCCGGCCACGAACTGATCGCCGGTCGCAACCCCGTCGCCGAAGCTGTCCGCGCCAACGTGCCGATTGAACGTGTCTTCGTGCTCGACAATGTGAAAGACGACCGCGTCGAAGAGGTCATCCGCCTCGCCACCCACATGGGGGCCCCTGTTTTCGAGGTCACCCGTCGCGACCTCGACGTCGCAACTGAGGGCGCAGTCCACCAGGGCGTAGCCGTTGAGGTGCGCGGATACGAATACTCGCACGTCGAAGACCTGATCGTCGGATCCTTCCAGAAGGTTGGAACGCCCCTGCTGGTCGCGCTCGACCAAGTGACCGACCCGCACAACCTGGGCGCAGTTCTCCGTTCTGCCGGAGCATTTGGTGCCGACGGTGTCATTATCCCGGAACGTCGCTCCGCAGGTGTCAACACCACCGCGTGGAAGGTCTCTGCTGGCGCAGCCGCCCGAGTTCCCGTCGCGCGTGCAACCAACCTGGTCCGTGCCCTCGAGGAATGCAAGAAGAACGGTATGTTCGTCATCGGCCTTGACGGCGGGGGAGACGCGTCGTTGCGCGGGTTGAAGCTCGCCGATGCGCCGCTGGTCGTTGTCACCGGCGCCGAAGGGGCGGGCCTGTCCCGCCTGGTCCGCGAAACCTGCGACCAGATTGTGTCCATCCCGATCTCGTCCGCGGTCGAATCGTTGAACGCCGCCGTCGCAACCGGCATTGCCCTGTACGAGGTCGCCTCCGTCCGCGCGGAGGCTGCCACGGTTAAGTGAGGTAACCGTCAACTACGGTAGGCATTGCCTGGCGAGGTAGGTGATGCCAGCTGAGGTAGGTGTCGCCAGCTTTTTCGTCGTGCCCGTGTTTTCCCTTGCGTAAGAGCGCGAGCATGAGGCATGTGTGGGTGCTCGGCGGAGTGCGGGTGGTGGCAGGCGTCGGTTTTTGTCGTGTAAGGCGATGTTTTCCCAGTTGAAAGCCCATTTTCGTCGCCTTGTACGTCTTTTCTTTCCTGAGCGCTCATCCGGGTTGCCTTCAGCTGACCAGATGTGCCACGCATTCTGCGTGAGCACCCATTTTCGGCTGGCGTTGCGCGCGTGGCCTCGCGAATTGTCGATAGTACGCGATCGTGAATGATGCACGAGACCGCCCACTGTATCCAAACAAAAACATGCTATTGACGCGGATTAAAAAATAGATATCATATTGATATCGCACTCGTGTGGAGCTAGCCGACCGGCTGGCGCGAGTCGCAAAGGAGAACTGATGTCGCACTCGGTGGCTCAGGAAGAGCACATCAACGTCAAAGGCGTAGCTGATAATGCGTTTGCTGAAGCAAAAGCGCGCGTGAATATTGCGGAAAAGAAGGCGCCGGCACTCGGATCGGCGATCGCCTTCCCGATGGCCTTGATCCTGCTCGCAGGTTTCGGCTACTCGATCTACCTGTTCGTTACAGGTGCGATCGCGGATGACGCTGGCGAAGCGGGCGGTGTCGCAAGAATAGTCTCCGGTTCGGTCATGTTCCTCCTCGTCATGGTGTTGATGCCCTGCTTGGCGGTCGTCTCTCCTGGCCAGACCTCGGTTCGCCAGTTCTTCGGCAAGTACGTTGGCACGGTTCGCAAGACGGGCCTGGTGCTGGTACCACCGTTGACGAATGGCAAGAAGGTCTCCGTCAAGGTCCATAACTTCGAGACGAGCGAGCTGAAAGTCAACGATTCCGACGGTAATCCGGTGAATATTGCGGCGATCGTCGTGTGGCAGGTTGCTGACACGGCGCGCGCGGTCTTTGCAGTCGAGCAGTACGAGGAATTCATCAAAGCTCAGGCGGAGTCGGCGCTGCGTCACGTCGCCACTTCGCACCCCTATGACGAGCCCGGCCCGGGCGAAACCTCGCTACGTGGCGGTACAGACGTCGTCTCTGCTGAACTTGCGCGCGAAGTTGCGGCTCGCGTCGAACTGGCTGGTCTTGAAATCGTCGAGGTTCGTATTTCGTCTCTCGCTTACGCGCCCGAAATTGCGCAGGCAATGTTGCAGCGCCAGCAGGCCGGTGCTGTGATCGCTGCCCGTGAGCAGATCGTTGAAGGGGCGGTCACCATGGTTGAGCAGGCGCTGAACCGTCTGGAAGACAATGACATCGTGTCGCTTGATGATGAACGCAAAGCTCAGATGGTGTCGAACCTGCTGGTCGTGCTCTGCTCTGATCAGCGCACTCAGCCGATCGTGAATGCGGGCTCGCTGTACTGACCTGCTGGGTTGGTATTGGGGAGCGAATCGCCGGGTGAGTAAATGACTCCGAAGAATGAGCGCAAGCAAATTCTTCTGCGCTTAGATCCTGCCGTCCACGAGGCGTTGTCCAAGTGGGCGGCAGACGATCTGCGCAGTGTGAACGCGCAGATTGAGATCATTCTGCGTCGCGCGCTGAAGGATGCGGGGCGTGAAGCAAAGGCTCAGCCGCTTCGGGGACGAGGCCGCCCGCCCAAACAAACCCCCAATGAAGGGGTGGAGTAAGATTTCTATTGCTTAATACGTACGTGAAGGCGTATGCGTTAAGCGTGTCTGCTGTTACTGCTCACGCGCTGGCGTAAATCTCGGTAGAATGGTGCGAGGTGCGGCCACAGTCGTACGTATAGCAAGAATATCGGGGAGAAACCCATGCCAGCCGTGATCGTGCTCGGTGCCCAGTGGGGCGACGAAGGTAAAGGTAAGGCGACCGACCAGCTCGGCCAGAACACTGACTATGTTGTGAAGTTCAACGGCGGTAACAACGCCGGTCACACTGTCGTCATCGACGGGGAAAAGTACGCGCTGCACCTGCTGCCCGCGGGCATCCTGTCCAAGGGTGTTACCCCGATCATCGGCAACGGTGTCGTCGTCGACATTGATGTTCTGTTCCAGGAATTGGCAGAAATGGAATCGCGTGGCGTTGACTGCTCGCGCCTGAAGATTTCCTCCAATGCTCACATCATCCCCAGCTACAACCGTCTGATGGACCAGGCGAACGAGCGTGCTCGCGGGAAGAATCAGATCGGCACAACCGGCCGTGGCATCGGCCCGACCTACGCGGACAAGATGAACCGCGTCGGCATCCGCATTCAGGATCTGTTCGACCCGAAGACGCTGAGCGAGAAGATCGAGGCAGCTCTTGCTCCGAAAAATGAGGTTTTCGCAGCCGTCGGCATGGAAACTCTCGACCCTGACACCGTCACTGAAGAACTGCTCGCATATGCCGATCGCATCCGCCCAATGGTCTGCGATGCGTCCCTCGAAGTGAATGACGCGCTCGATCGTGGCGACACGGTGCTTTTTGAAGGTGGTCAAGCCACCATGCTCGACATCGACCATGGCACGTACCCGTTTGTGACCTCGTCGAACCCGACCGCCGGCGGTGCGCTGACTGGCACCGGTGTTGGCCCGACCCGCATCGACCGCGTTGTTGGTGTTGCGAAGGCGTACACGACGCGCGTGGGTGAAGGCCCGTTCCCGACAGAACTTGATGATGAGGTCGGTGAGGCCCTGCGTCACAAAGGTGGCGAATTTGGTGTGACCACCGGTCGTGCTCGCCGCACCGGCTGGTTCGACGCGGTTGTCATGCGCTACGCGACCCGCATCAACGGCCTGACCGACATCTGCCTGACGAAACTCGACGTGCTTTCTGGCTATCCGACCATCCCGGTCTGCGTCGCCTACGAGGTCGATGGCGTCCGCATGGAAGAAATGCCTCTTGACCAGGTCGGTTTCGAGAACGCTGTCCCGGTGTACGAAGAACTGCCCGGTTGGGAAGAGGACATCACCGGTTGCCGTACCTTCGAAGAGTTGCCGAAGAACGCGCAGGATTACATCGCGCGCCTCGAAGAGCTGTCGCGTTGTCGCATTCAGTCGATCGGCGTCGGCGCTGGTCGTGAAGCGACGATCGTCCGCTACCCGCTGATCTGACACCGCTGGCGACCGTCCGCCGTTTGGCGGATCTCTCGCCCCGCGCAGACTGAGCTGCTACTCCGCTGATTTTGACGTGAGCTTAGCAGTACCGTCCGCGATCATAATGACGAGGCCTGGCCCGGGTGAAACACCCGGGCCAGCCTTGTTTTATCCCTTGGCGTTCATAGGGGCCTACAGGGAACGGGCGGAACAGAAAAAGTGGCCACGACAGGAAACCCATCGCAGCCACTTTTCAACGATTAGACACCGAGCCGAAAGCGCCTGTCGGCGCGAAGGCCGCTCGTAGCGGCAAAGTTTGGAGCCCGGGGCTTAACAACTCGGTGCGCGTACAAGCATACGCAATGCGAGCCTCGTCAGCGAGGGGAGGACAGGTGGGACATCCCACCAAAATGTGCGACCATGAATCGTATGGAGTCTGTTCCCACTCGACCTGCCTCGACGCCCCATTCTCATCGAGGGCGTCGCGATTTAAGCGACCGCCTTTCGATGGCAACCCTGTCAATCGCGACCGGTATGCGCTTATCCGCGGTCATCGTTCTTCTTTTCTCGATTCTGACCGTGGTCGTGTGGGCGTTGCCGGCAGCGTCTTTGACGTTTGCTTCTCTGATTGCTCTGATCGGTGTTGTTCTTGCCTTCACGTGGGGTGCGCTTACCGGTCTGGATCTTCCTCCCCTCACGATTATCGCGTTGGCGTTTTCGGCAGCTGTTCTGCCGATGGTGGTCGCGCTGACGGGCGACTTAAAATATGGCGTTCCGGTGATTGGGGCGTCGGTTGTTGCGATTGTTGCTTCGGTGATTTTCACGGCTCCAACGCCAACGAATCACTCGTTTATCACAGGTGAGAATTGTGCTGAAACGATCGCGCAACGCCAGCGTGAGCGGGCTCTTCAGGAAGCTCTTATCGCAGGTGAATCAGTCGATGAGGCCGATGTGATGGTGCTACGCCGAGTGAAGACTCGTCCTAATGAGCGTCCGACCTCTTTGACTCTTGCCTCCGCGATCGGAGCCTTGATTCTGATTGCCGCGTCGGCTGTGTGGATCACGTTGAATTCTCTTGAGCAGTGGAGCATGATGATCCCCGTTGCCGCGGTCTTGATTGCGCTGATTGTGTGGGGAGACCAGATTGGCCACACCTATCGTTCGCAGTCGATTGGTGCGCTTTCGGTGGGAGCGATCTCGGGCGCAATCATTGGTGTTGTCGCATATATTGCCGGTCGCGCATCGCAGATGACGCCGATTATTCTTCCGGGCCTTGCGTCTGTCATCGGTCCGATCCCGGCGGCCGCTCTTTTCGGTTTGCTTGAAGGTGTGGCTGTTGGTGTGACGATTGTGGTTCTTGATGGTCTGCTAGGTGATCACACGACGCGTCGCCCGCCGACGGGTGCGCTGGGTCGCGCCTGCGCAAAGTTCTTGGTTGCTGCGATTCCGATTTACGCGTTGATCCGCATCGGTGGCATCTGAGCCAAATCCTCGCTTCGAGCCTCGTAACTGCTGACTGACGCGGTGGTGGCGGATCCAAATATCGCGTGGGCGCGCGCAAACCTTTAGGCTAATTTCCATGATGGTTATTCCTGCTGATTTGCCTGTTGCTCTTGCTCCTCTCGCGTGGATGCTCGGTACGTGGAAGGGCTGGGGGATGGCCGCTGGCGCTGAAACGGATACTGCGATCATTGAAGAGATGCGCGGTGAGATTTGTGGTGAGCAGATGCGTTTCACCACGTCGATTTACCAGGGGCTTCCGGCTCCCGGCGTTGAGATTGAGCCGACGTGGGACGCTGCCGAGGGGCTGTCACACATTGGTCGCGGTGAGCTTTTGGTCGAAGAGACGATGTACGTGTCGGTGATGCCGGGCACGGATGAACTGCCTCCGCCGGGTCAGTATGTGCCGCGCGAGTTCACGGCGACTTCGGCTTTGACGAATGGTCTTGGTGTGCTGTGGGCGGGCGTGGGAGTTGGCCCGCGCGTGCAGATGGTGTCGGATGCGATTGCGCGTGACGCGAAGGCGCAAGAGGTCGAACACCTGGGTCGCATGTACGGCCTGGTTGCGGGTGAGCTCATGTGGACGCAGGAAAAGACTATTGTCGGTGGCGAAGCTGGAGTTGAGTTCTCAGGCCGCTTGATGCGTACCGAGCAGGCGCGCACCGCGTCGGGCGAAGCCGTTGAAGGCATTGACGCCCAGGCTGAGAGTGGTTTCCTTGTCTGATTCCCCCGTTTCTTCCACTACGTCGGATTCGCCTGCTGACGAGTGGCTGTCTCCGCTTGCCACGTGGCCGGGTGCGATTCTCACGTCCGACGATCTAGGGGACCAGGCCACCCGCGCTCAAGAAGCTGACACCCCTGAAGAAGGGGCGGAGCCACAGACCTTTGCGATCCCCGTGACGCCGATTGCCCTGCATTACGGCGACCCTTTGGGGGAACAGTGGGCCTTGGAAGAGGGGCGCGCGATCACGGATCGCGCAGACTTGGGCGTCATCACCGTGTCTGGTGCGGATCGTCAGACGTGGCTGACCAGCATTACGACGCAGATTGTCACGGGTATGGGCCCGGGGGATTCGAAGGAGCTTCTGGTTCTGGATCCTCAGGGTCATATTGAGCACCAGGCTGCAGTAGCGGACGACGGTAAGAACACGTGGCTGATCTGTGAAGGCTATGACACCCAAGGTCTAGTGGAGTTCCTGCGTTCGATGCAGTTTGCTCTGCGCGTGCAGGTTGATGTGCGCTCTGACGTGACGGTGTTCGCGACCGCGGGCAGTGACACGGATACAGCTACCGGGCTTCCCGGCCTCGTGCTGACGTGGAACGATCCGTGGCCGGGCGTGACCGAGGGAGGCACGGAATACTTCCAGGGCTCTCATCCGGGCGAGCGTTCACGGATACGTTTGCATGTTGTGCATCGCGACGGGGCGAAGCAGTTTATTACCGACTGGCTGGCCACTGATGCGAAGCGGAAGCCTGCGGGGTTCCTTGCGTGGGAGGCGATGCGTATTGCTGCGTGGCGCCCGCGCTTGGGTGTCGACACGGACGCGCGGTCGATTCCGGCTGAGGTCGACTGGCTGCGCACCGCGGTCCACACGAATAAGGGCTGCTATCGCGGGCAGGAGTCGATTGCTCGCGTGCTCAATTTGGGGCGTCCGCCGCGTCGCCTGACGTTCCTGCAGCTTGATGGTTCACGAGGCGACCTTCCCGAGGTAGGTACTCGCATTGAATCGAACGGTCGAGTTGTTGGTATCGTGACCTCTGTTGCTCGCCATAGAGAGCTTGGTCCGATTGCTTTGGCGGTGCTTGCGCGCAACGTTCCGGCGTCGATGGTGTTCGACTTGGGTGGTATTGCTGCAGCTCAGGAACTGATTGTTCCCGTTGATGGCAAATCTGCAATGTCCCCCGAAACACGTCCGGGAGCTGATTTGAATAATCCTGATCTGCGTCGCCATGACGTGTCGCCGATCGGTGGCCTGGGCGCGTTGGGAGCCCGCTGATGCGCGCGGTTATTCAGCGCGTGACCAGCGCTTCCGTGTCTGTTGACGGTCAGGTTGTCGGGGCGATTGATCGCCCGGGCCTGATGGTGTTGCTCGGCGTGAAAAGAGGAGACAGTGCGGAGCAGGTTGCGACTGTCGCCCGTAAGATCGCGGAACTTCGCATTCTCGGTGATGAGCAGTCCGCCTCGGAACTCGGTGCTCCGATCCTGCTGGTTTCGCAGTTCACGCTCTACGGGGATACGCGCAAGGGGCGTCGCCCCTCGTGGGTGAATGCCGCCCCGGGCGATGAAGCACAGCCTCTCGTCGATGCGGTTGTCGCCGATTTACGAGGTCGCGGCCTCGAAGTAGCAACGGGCGAATTCGGCGCGATGATGGAAGTTTCGCTGGTCAATGATGGCCCGTTCACCGTACTGGTGGAATCCGAAGCGTAACTGAAACAGCCGGGAGCCGATCGGCCTCGTCGATATTCCTTTTTCACCCCATGGCGAACTAACGCGCATATAATCGTGCGCTCGCTTAGTGTGGTTTCAGTTGAAGAATCACTCCGCGTGTTGGCGCGGTCCTAGGACGCAAAGGGAATGACATGTTCGAACGGTTTACCGACCGAGCTAGGCGCGTCGTCGTCCTCGCGCAGGATGAAGCGCGCGGGCTCAAGCACAACTACATCGGGACTGAGCACCTTTTGCTCGGCCTGATCTCCGAAGGTGAAGGCGTCGCCGCGAAGGCGCTCGCGATGATGGACATTAACGATGACGACGTCCGCGCGTCCGTCATTGAGATCATTGGCGAAGGCGAAAAGACGGTTGAAGGTCACATCCCCTTCACGCCGCGCGCAAAGCGAGTCTTCGAGCTGTCACTGCGTGAGGCACTGCAGCTCGGCCACAACTACATCGGCACCGAACACCTTTTGCTCGGCCTGCTGAAAGAAGGTGAAGGCGTCGCCGCCCAGGTCCTGACCAAGCGTGGCGCTGACCTTTCCCAGGTCCGTCAGAACGTGATCCAGCTACTCAGCGGATACCAGCGCGGCGAAGGTGAAGGACGTGAATCTGTCGGCGCGGGCGTCGGCGGATCCTCCACGCACGAACGCCAGAACTCTGCGGTTCTAGAGCAGTTCGGTCGCAACCTGACCCAGGCTGCTCGCGATAACAAGCTCGACCCGGTGATTGGTCGTCGCGTCGAGATGGAGCGCGTCATGCAAGTCCTCTCGCGTCGCACCAAGAACAATCCGGTTCTGATCGGGGAACCCGGCGTTGGTAAGACCGCCGTCGTCGAGGGACTGGCGCAAGCAATCGTCCACGGTGATGTGCCCGAAACGATCAAGGACCGCCAGATCTACAGCCTGGATATGGGGTCGCTGGTCGCTGGCTCGCGCTACCGCGGCGACTTCGAAGAACGCCTGAAGAAGGTCCTCAAGGAAATCCGTACGCGTGGCGACATCATTCTCTTCATCGACGAAATCCACACCTTGGTTGGTGCGGGCGCCGCTGAAGGGTCGATCGACGCCGCCCAGATGCTCAAA
Source organism: Actinotignum sp. usb-actsch-rep-73 (assembly GCF_059082735.1). NCBI lineage: Bacteria > Bacillati > Actinomycetota > Actinomycetes > Actinomycetales > Actinomycetaceae > Actinotignum > Actinotignum sp. usb-actsch-rep-73. The sequence goes on from NZ_JBHNPV010000056.1 coordinate 20,932, forward strand.
CCCATGCTTGCGCGTGGCGAGCTCCAGACGATCGGCGCGACCACGAACGACGAATATCGCAAGTACATCGAAAAGGATGCGGCGCTTGAGCGACGCTTCCAGCCGGTGAAGGTCGACGAGCCCTCTGTCGAGGACACCATCGAAATCCTGAAGGGCTTGCGCGATCGCTACGAGGCCCACCACCGCGTCATCATCACCGATGAAGCAATCAAGGCGGCCGCTGAACTTGCGGATCGATACATCTCTGATCGCTTCCTGCCGGACAAGGCCATCGACCTGGTCGATGAGGCAGGCGCACGCCTGCGTATTCGTCGTATGACCGCTCCGCCGGAGTTGCGTGAACTCGACGAGAAGATCGCCGAAGTTCGTCGCAACAAGGAATCGGCGATCGACGATCAGGACTTCGAGAAGGCAGCCGGCCTGCGCGACGAAGAATCCAACCTGGTTGCTCAGCGTGAAGAGAAAGAAACGTCCTGGAAGGGCGGAGAATCCGACTCCATCGCAGAGGTCACGGAAGAAGAGATCGCCGAGGTCTTAGCCATGTCGACTGGTATCCCGGTCTTCAAGTTGACCCAGACTGAGACGACGAAGCTTTTGAAGATGGAGGATGAGCTGCACAAGCGTGTCATCGGTCAGGAAGAAGCTGTTCGCGCACTGTCGCAGTCGATCCGCCGCACTCGCTCTGGACTGAAAGACCCGAACCGTCCCGGTGGCTCGTTCATCTTCGCCGGTCCGACCGGTGTCGGTAAGACCGAGCTGGCGAAGGCGCTTGCCGAATTCCTGTTCGGTGACGAAGATGCTCTGATCCAGCTGGACATGTCCGAGTTCTCTGAGAAGCACACGGCATCGCGCCTCTTCGGTGCTCCTCCTGGCTACGTCGGCTACGACGAGGGTGGCCAGCTGACCGAAAAGGTTCGCCGCAAGCCGTTCTCTGTCGTCCTCTTCGACGAGGTTGAAAAGGCTCACCCGGACATCTTCAACTCGCTACTGCAGATCCTCGAAGAAGGTCGTCTGACCGACTCCCAGGGACGCAAGGTCGACTTCAAGAACACGGTCATCATCATGACCACGAACCTCGGCACGCGGGACATTAACAAGGGTGTTTTGACGGGCTTCCAGTCCGCTGACAACCTGACGCATGACTACTCGCGTATGAAGGCAAAGGTTGATGAAGAGCTCAAACAGCACTTCCGCCCCGAGTTCCTGAACCGCGTCGATGACACGATCGTGTTCCCGCCACTGAACAAGGATCAGATCAAGCAGATCGTCGACCTGATGATCGCGAAGCTGGCCAAGCGTATGGAAGCGCAGGACATGCACCTGCAGCTCACCGACGAAGCGCGCGACCTGGTGGCCGATCTTGGCTTCGACCCGGTGCTCGGTGCGCGCCCCTTGCGTCGCGCCATCCAGCGCGAGATCGAAGACGCTCTGTCTGAGCGCATCCTCTTCGGAGAGATCGTGGCCGGCCAGGTTGTTACGGTCGGTGTTGAGGGTGAAGGTTCGGACAGAAAATTCACTTTCAACGCTCACTGACCTTCAACGGTCAGCGGCTTCAATGCTTAGCGGCCGGCGTTGACCGTGTAGAGCTGGCGGGCTCACCCTTGGGGTGGGCCCGCCAGTGTTTTTGTGCACCGACTGCACTTGGTGCGACGGTTTGGTTTGTTTTGGTGGGGTTTTGTCGCGCGAGGTGTAGGTGGTGCGGTTGTTGGGGTGGTTTGTGTGCACTGGCTGCACTTGGTGCGACGGTTTTGCGTGTTTGAGCTCGGGTGTGTCGCGCCAGGTGCAGTGCGTCGAGGGGCCTCGTCGATGGGAAGTGGAACGAGGCGTAGGCACACCTCTCCCCCTACTGAAACAGCCTGAAAATGTCACATATGCGACAAACTGCCTAAGCGAACTGCAAAGATGTTGAAAACAAAGGTAAAGCATTCGGTGACCTAAGTCCCTTTTTGCTATTCTTCCCACTAGCGGCCCGATGGTGGGCCACTTTTACGTGATCGATGGAAGTTGAGGACCTCAATGGTCAAATATGTGTATGACTTCTCCGAGGGCGACAAGTCCATGAAGGACCTGCTCGGAGGTAAGGGCGCAAACCTTGCGGAAATGACGAAGCTTGGACTGCCCGTTCCCCCCGGATTCACCATCACGACCGAGGCGTGCCGCGCATACCTCAAGGATTCGATTGTTCCCGAATCCCTGGAAACTGAGGTGACCACCGCTCTTCGCCGCGTCGAAGATCAGATGGAACGCCACCTGGGTGACCCCTACAACCCGCTCCTTGTCTCGGTGCGTTCGGGCGCAAAGTTCTCGATGCCGGGCATGATGGAAACCGTCCTCAATATCGGTCTGAACGACGACTCGGTTCAGGGTCTCGCAAAGATCTCGGGCAACGAGCGCTTCGCATGGGACTCCTACCGTCGTCTGATCCAGATGTTCGGCAAGACGGTTCTCGACATTGATGGTGACCTGTTCTCCGACGCCCTGGACGATCTGAAGGCAGCTCGTGGCGTCAAGGGCGACACCGAATTGACCGCTGACGACCTGAAGGGCCTCGTTGAGACCTTCAAGAAGATCGTTTCCGAGCAGAAGGGCATGGACTTCCCGCAGGATCCTCGCACCCAGATGGACATGGCCATCGAAGCCGTGTTCCGCTCCTGGAACACCGAGCGCGCACGCATCTACCGTCGTCGTGAGCGCATCCCCCACGACCTGGGCACCGCAGTCAATATCTGCACTATGGTCTTCGGTAACATGGGTGAAGGCTCCGGCACCGGCGTCTGCTTCACCCGCGACCCCTCGTCCGGCCACGCAGGCGTGTACGGCGACTACCTTGAGAACGCTCAGGGTGAGGACGTCGTTGCAGGTATCCGCAACACCCTGTCCCTCGCCGACCTCGAGAATATCGACAAGGCTTCCTACGACAAGTTGCGCGGCATCATGCGCAAGCTTGAAACCCACTACCGCGACATGTGTGATATCGAGTTCACCATCGAGCGCGGCAAGCTCTGGATGCTCCAGACCCGCGTTGGCAAGCGCACCGCTGCCGCCGCATTCCGTATCGCCATCCAGCTGACCGAAGAAAAACTGATTACCCGCGACGAGGCCCTGACTCGCGTCACCGGCGATCAGCTGACCCAGCTGATGTTCCCGCAGTTCGACTCGAAGGCTGCCAAGGAACTCATCGCACGTGGCATGGCCGCCTCACCGGGCGCAGCAGTCGGCAAGATTGCCTTCGACAACGCTCAAGCTGAGAAGTTCCACGCTGACGGCGTCAAGTGCGTTCTGGTTCGTCGCGAAACCAACCCGGATGACCTGCCGGGCATGGTTGTCGCCGAAGGCGTTCTGACCGCCCGCGGTGGCAAGACCTCGCACGCTGCAGTTGTCGCGCGTGGCATGGGCAAGACCTGCGTCTGTGGCGCCGAAGCACTCGAGATTGACGCCGAGGCCGGCACCGTCGTCATTGATGGCACCACCTACACCTCCGACGACACGATCGCGATCGACGGTCAGACCGGTGAAATCTTCATCGGCGAGGTCCCGGTTACCGACTCTCCGGTCACCACCTACCTGTCGCACGGCCTCGAAGCTGGCCTGATTGCTGCCGGCAACGACGAAGGCACCCAGGAACTGGTTAAGGCCGTTGACAAGATCCTGCAGCGCGCCGACAAGGTTCGTCGCCTGAGCGTCCGCGCCAACGCTGACACCCCGACCGACTCGCGTCGCGCGATCGAGTTCGGCGCTGAAGGCATCGGTCTCTGCCGTACCGAGCACATGTTCCTCGGCGCGCGTCGTCCACTGGTTGAGCGCGCAATCCTCTCCGCACCGGGCTCGAAGGAACGCGCCGCAGCGTTTGGCGAACTCGAAAAGCTCCAGAAGCAGGACTTCCTCGAGATGCTCGAGGTCATGGATGGCAAGTCGATGACCGTCCGCCTGATTGACCCGCCGCTCCACGAGTTCATGCCGGCACTGTCCGAGCTGGAAATCAAGGTTGCTGTTGCGAAGGCGACCGGCGAAGCTGATCCGGCTGACGAGAAGATGCTGGCTGAGGTTCGTCGCTTCCACGAACAGAACCCGATGCTCGGCCTGCGTGGCGTCCGCCTCGGCATTTACCTGCCCGGCCTGTTCGCCCTGCAGATGCGCGCACTCTGCGAGGCAGCCGCTGAACTCGTTTCCCGTGGCCTGTCCCCGAAGCCGGAAATCATGGTTCCGCTGGTCGGCTCCGTCCGCGAGCTCCAGCTGATCCGCGAAGAGGGCGAAGACATCATCGCCGAGGTCGCAGCCGAGCGTGGCGTTGACCTGTCCGGTGTCACCATCGGCGCAATGATCGAGCTTCCGCGTGCAGCAATGACCGCTGAAGATCTCGCTGAAGAAGCTGACTTCTTCTCGTTCGGCACGAACGACCTGACTCAGACCGTCTGGGGCTTCTCGCGTGACGACGTCGAAGGCGTCTTCTTCCCGCACTATATTGAGGCCGGTATCTTCGGTGTTTCGCCGTTCGAGTCCATCGATGTCCACGGTGTTGGCACCCTGGTCCGCGAGGGCGTGACGCGCGCTCGTTCGACCAAGCCGAACATCAAGCTGGGTGTATGTGGCGAGCATGGTGGCGATCCGCTGTCGATCCACTTCTTCCACGAGGTTGGCGTCGATTACGTGTCGTGCTCGCCGTTCCGCGTCCCGGTTGCTCGCCTTGAGGCTGGCCGCGCCGCGGTCCTCACCGAGGAGGCCTGAGCCGATTTCACGGCCCGGGTCGGGCACCCGTGGAACGGGAGTCGGCCCGGATCGTGCTCTCCCGTCGCCGATGAGCGGCGATGAGAGCCCGTCGAACCTCGGAGCCCCCGCCCTCGACCGTCGTGGCCGAGAGCGGGGGCTCCGCCTTCCCCGGGATCGGGCGGCTACTGCGGTGGTCTATGGTGTGAAGGTGGCTGCGAGCACTGAGAACTCCTCGGGGTCGGCATCAGCGAGCGGGATCGGGCGACGTCGCCCTCCGGCTGTTTCTGCCCGATTATCGCGTATGTCGAAGGCTCTCGGGCGCTTCCGGTTTCCGGAATCCCAGGATGAGAGATCCGCGGTCCGGCGATCCGCAGTCCGGCGGTGCCCGCAGATTGACAATTTAAGTAAGGATGCCCTTAACTATATGTGTTCAACCTCGTCAGCATATGCGCTCGTTAAAGAACAAAGGAGCAAACCCATGTCGAAGAAGAATCTGGCGCTCGCCGTCGCCCCAGCAGCGTTGAGTGCCCTGCTCATCCTCGGGGTCACGACGGTCTTCTCCGCCTGCCCCCGTCGAGAGGACGGCACCTGGATGCACTGTCACCAGTGTCAGAACACGGTCGCTGCGGGAGGCATCGGCCTCGTCGTCCTCTTCGGTACCGCCGCTTTCGTGAAGAACAGGGGTGTGAGGATCCTTCTTCAGCTTCTCGCCATCATCGCGAGTGTCGTCCTCTTCTTCGTCCCCGGCGGGATCTGCCCCATGTGCATGATGAAGAACATGCGCTGCTACACCGTATTCCAGCCCTTCACCCGAGTGATGACGGGTCTCATCGCCCTGTCCGGCGCAGGGGCGCTCGCCTCCGTGGCGAAGCGTGGCGAGCGGACCGTCGCCTGAGGTGAGGGCGCGTGCCATCGCGCTTCCGCCCTCCCCTGCGAGGCGGAAGCGGCGCGCGATCGTCGTCGGGGTCGCGTTGCTTGCGCTCGCGCTCGCCCTCTTCGGGATCCACCGCCTTCGGATGGACGCCGCCTATCGGGAGGCTCTCCGCCTCGAAGAGGTCGGCGAGCGCGAAGGGGCCTACCGCGCCTATTCGCGCCTCGATGGGTACGCCGACTCGGCCGAGCGCCTTCGGGGGATGACCGAGGCGGACCCCGCCCTCCCTTATCGTTCGGCGAAGAAGGGGGATCTCATCGAGTTCGGCTCCTTCGAACAGGACGGCGATGCCGCGAACGGCCCGGAGCCGATCCGCTGGATCGTCCTCGACCGGATCGACGGGAGGCTGCTGCTGCTCAGCCGCGATTCCCTCGACGCCGCCCCCTACCACCGCGTCCCCTTCGAGCCCGTCACCTGGGAGCGCTCCGACCTCCGCAGATGGATGAACTCGGACTTCCTCGCGGCAGCTTTCAATGAAAGCGAGCTCTCCCTCGTCCCGACGGTCGAGGTCCCCAACACTCCGCAGTCCACGACCGGCACCGCTGCGGGCCCCGCGACGAAGGATCGCGTCTTCGCGCTGAGCGAGACCGAGGCCTCGATCTACATCTCCAACGCCGTCGAGCGCGCCGCGCTCGGTTCGGCCGCCCTGTCTGCGGCCGTCGACAACGACGATCTGCCCGCGGACGAGGAGGGGCGGGCCGACTGGTGGTTGCGCTCCCCGGGGACCTACGACTTCACGGCGCAGTACGTCGACCGTGAGGGCGTACGCCACGGCTCCGGTGCCGCCGCCGATGCGACCTACGGAGTCCGTCCGGCCCTGTGGCTCGATACGAGCGCGGGAGGTGCCGGGTGATGAGGCGCGACCGTCTTTCCCTGAGGGGCCTCCCGCTGAAGAGCGCGCGGGCCCGCCCGCTGCGGACGATGATCCTCGCGCTCCTCGCGCTCGCGCAGACCGCCTGCGCGCTGACGGGCCTGCTCCTCGTGCAGTCGACGAGGGCGGAGCTCTCCCTGGCTCGAGACAGACTGGGTGCGGACGTCGTCGTCTACCCCTCGGCGGGCTTCCTACAACTCGACAAGTCCTGCATCCAGATGGTCGGTAGCCCCGTCCTCTTTCACAAGGAGCGCTCAACTCTGTCGCGTCTGAACTCCAACGAGGACATCGATCGCATCGCCTATCAGCTCTACCTGTCGGACGCGAGCGGCGGGGGGGAGCCCCTCTGGATCATCGGTTTCGACCCCGCCTCCGACTTCGTCGTCGCGCCCTGGCTGCGCGAGGGCCCCGATCACGTGGTGCCGGAGGGATCCGTCGCGGTGGGCGCCGATGTGGCGGTGTCGCGGGAGGGCACGGTGACCCTCTTCGGCGAGGAATGGCCGGTCGACTCCCATCTCGAGAGGACCGGCGCCGAGCTGGACAAGGCGGTGCTCGTGCCGATAGGCTCCCTCGAGCGGGTGATCGCCGCCGCGGTCGCCGCAGGCGACGATTCCTTCGCCTCTATCGACCCGCATGCCGACTACTCGGTCGCGCTGCTACGACTCAAGGAGCGCTCCGACGCGGAATCGGTGACGAACTGGATCAACCTCTACGTCCGACGCGTGACGGCCGTCCATTCGGAGGAAGCGCTGGCGGGGACCGCCTCCTCGGTGTCCGCGCATTCGTCCATGCTCGCCGGGGTCGCGGCCCTGACGTGGCTGATCCTGCTCGGGGCGCTCGCCGTCGCCCAATGGGCGCTGTTCAACGAGCGGCGCCGCGAGGCGAACGTGTGGCGGATCCTCGGGGCTTCGAGGGCCCTCGTCGAGCGCGTCCTCCTACGGGAGGCGCTCATGGTCCACGCCTCGGGGGCTCTGCTCGGGGCGCTCGTGGCCGCGGGGCTCGTCGCCCTCATCGGCGTCGCGCCCGTGAGGAGCGAGCTCGTCTCCCCGGGCAACCTCGCCACGCTCGCCGTCGTGGCGGTGGCGATGAGCCTCCTCGTCGCCTGGATCGGCGCAAGGGCCGTGCTTCCGAGGCTGTTGCGAGCCGCCGACGACTCGATGCTGTTGACGACGTAGGAAGGAGACGGATCCATGCGTTCTTTGAGTGAGCTGCCCCTTCGCGCTCTGCGCGCGCAGCCGATTCGCGCCTTCGCGCTGTTCATATTCGCAGCGCTCATGGCCTCGGCCGTCTTCGGGGGAACCATCCTCGTCCAGGGGATCCGCGGCGGCCTGGCGACGGTGGAGGCGCGTCTCGGGGCCGATGTGCTCGTCACCCCGAGCGATGCCGGCGGGGATTTCGACGCCCAGACCTTCCTCCTCGAAGCCGAGCCGGGCTATTTCTACATGGATGCGGGAGTCGTTGCGAGGGTCCGCGATGTCGTCGGCGTGGAGAAGGCATCCCCCCAGATCTTCCTCGCATCCGCGAGGGCGAGCTGCTGCTCGGGGAGATACCAGGTCATCGCCTTCGATCCGGAGACGGATTTCGCCATTCAACCGTGGATCGCTGACACGACGGGCGACGTGGAGATCGGCGAGATGGACGTCCTCGTGGGAGCGAACGTCACCGTACCGGTCGACGGCTCCTTCAAGATCTACGGTCGGACTCTCAGGGTCGTCGGCCAGTTCGATCCGACGGGCTCGACCCTCGACAACGCCGTGTACGCGAACTTCGACACGGGCAGGAGCCTCATGGCGGCCTCCTTGGAGAAGGGACTGAACAAGTATCAAGACGCCGATCCGGGGAGCGTCGTGTCCTCGGTTCTCGTCCGCGTCGCGGACGGCGAGGACGCGGAGGTGGTCGCTCAGCGGATCCGCGAGAGCGTGGACGGGGTCTCCGTTTCGACGGCGAAGAGCATGGTCTCGGGGATCTCGGAGACGCTTGTGCGGACATCGCGCGCGGTCGCGCTGCTCGTGGGCGTCGTATGGGCGGTCGGATCGGGGATGAGCGTCCTCGTGTTCACGATGATGATTCACGAAAGGGCTCGGGAGTTCGCCCTCCTCAGGGCGATGGGCGTGAGTCGCTCGCGGCTCGGACGTCTCGTCCTCGCGGAGTCCGCGGCCGTCGATCTGGCCGGCGCGCTCGCGGGCGTCGTCGTGTCGGGGGTCCTGCTCTCGGCCTTCCGGGTGCTGGTCAGTCAAATGCTCGGCATCGGGTTCCTCATGCCGGGGCCCTTGGAGTCGGGACTCATCGCCCTCGCCGCGCTCCTGGTCGCCCTGGCCTCGGCGGGAGTCGCGGGGTGGGTCTCGATTCGCCGTATCGGTGCGATGGACGTGGGGCTCGTCCTCAGGGAAGGGGAATGACGTGACTCTTGAAGCGAAAGGCGTGAGGAAGGACTTCCCGCGCGTGCGCGGCGGAGCGATGTTCTCGGCGGTCGAGCCGGTGGATCTTCGCCTGAACCCCGGCGAGTTGCTGGTGATTCGCGGACGCTCGGGGAGCGGTAAGAGTACCCTGCTGTCGATGATGGCGGGGATCCTCGCGCCGACGGAGGGGGCCGTCCTGATCGACGGCGAGGATCTGTACGCCCTCCCGGATGCCGTGGCCTCGGCGCTCCGCAACGAGCGGATCGGCGTGATCCCTCAGGGGCACACCGCGCTACGCAGCCTGTCGGTGCTGGAGAACGTCCTCCTCCCGTCGATCATCCGGGCGCGAGTCGAGCAGGAGGGGGTCCGCGAGCGGGCGGAGGCCCTGCTGGAGGGCGTCGATCTGGCGCCCCTGGCCGACGCTCGCCCCGATGAGCTCTCGGGAGGGGAACTGCGTCGGATGGCTGTGGCGCGGGCGCTGGTGATGCGGCCGGAGACGGTCCTCGCCGACGAACCGACCGCGGGGCTGGACGCGGGGAACGCCCAGACGGTGCTGAGGATGCTCCGGCGTGCGGCGGACGAGGGTGCGGCGGTGCTCGTAGTGACGCACGAGGATGAGGCCGTTCATTTCGCCGATCGTGTGATGGTGATGGAAAGCGGAGTCCTGCGCCTTGGGGATGCCCCGCGCGGAGGCTCTCCCACCTGCGAAGATCTCAAATAGGTAACTCTTCGGTGACTTATTTCTGAATTTGCGGAGGTTAGGCTAAACTAATTCTGGCGATTTCGGGGTCGGCATGGTCCCCTCGCCCTCATCAACATCGACAAGCGGAATTCTGGAGGAACACGGGTGGGCGTATCGACATCCTCGACGACGGCATTGACGAGGCGTCCCTGGATCCTCTTCGCCCCGCTCCTCCTCGCCCTCCTCATCGGGGTCCTCGCCCCGGCCGCTGCGCGAGCCGAGGGCGCCGTGTCCAGCTGGGGCGCGGTCGCCGAGGAGATGGGTGAGATCCTGGATCAGGCCGAGAAGGACTATCTGGCGGGCGATGTCGAGGCGGGTAAAGACGGGGTGAATACCGCCTACTACCGGCGTTATGAGACCCTCGGCTTCGAGAAGCAGGTCATGGCGCGCATCTCGGGGAATCGGGTCTCCACCGTCGAGATGAAGTTCTCCCTCGTCAAGAAGGCGATGAGCGATCATGACGACGCTGCGGTCGCTCAGCACCTCACCGATCTCAAGAACTACCTGCGCGAGGACGCCAAGACCCTCGACGGCGCCGGGAACTCGGCTGTCTCGAACGACTACAGCCCGGGGGCCTGGGGGCGCGTCGCGAAGGAGATGGGTGAGATCCTGGATCAGGCCGAGAAGGACTATCTGGCGGGCGATGTCGAGGCGGGTAAGGACGGGGTGAATACCGCCTACTACCGGCGCTATGAGACCCTCGGCTTCGAGAAGCAGGTCATGGCGCGTATCTCGGGGAATCGGGTCTCCACCGTCGAGATGAAGTTCTCCCTCGTCAAGAAGGCGATGAGCGATCATGACGACGCTGCGGTCGCTCAGCACCTCGCCGATCTCAAGAACTACCTGCGCGAGGACGCCAACACCCTCGACGGCTACGTCGGCGAGGCGGCCGCCCCCACGAGCCCTTGGCTCTCGGGCTTCCTCCCCTCGCTCCTCGTCATCCTCCGAGAGGGCATGGAGGCGATCCTCGTCGTCGCCGCGATCCTCGCCTACCTCGGCAAGGCCGGGCACAAGGACAAGTCGAAGATCGTGTGGATCGGGGTCGTGCTCGCCCTCGTCGCCTCCGCGGCCCTCGCCGTCCTCTTCTCCTCGTTCGCGAATCTCGCCGGAGCCAATCAGGAGCTCCTCGAAGGCTTCGCCGCCCTCTTCGCGGTCGCCATGCTCATCTGGGTCTCGAACTGGATGGTCTCGAAGTCCTCCAACGAGGCCTGGGACCGTTACATCAAGGATCAGACGGACGCCTCGCTCACTCGCGGCTCCCTCCTCGGCCTGGCCGCCATCGCGTTCCTCGCGGTCCTTCGCGAGGGCGCCGAGACGATTCTCTTCTATGTGCCGGTCATCTCCCACGCGGGCGCGGCCATCGGGCACGTGTGGATCGGCATGGGCGTCGGCCTCGCCGTCCTCGTCGTGGTCTACCTCCTCATCCAATTCGCCGCCCTGAGAATTCCGCTGCGCCCCTTCTTCGCGGTCACATCGCTGCTCCTGGCGGTCATGGCCGTCACCTTCACCGGATCTGGCATCAAGGAGCTCCAGGAGGCCGACGTTCTGCCCCTGACGCCTCTTGACGGCCTCCCGACCATCGACCTCTTGGGGATCTACCCCCGAGTGGAGAACCTCTCCGCACAGGCAGCGGTTCTCGTCATCATCGTCGGCCTGTACTTCTGGGGGAAGCGACGCATGCGCCGCGCGATCCCCGAGAAGTGACGAACCGTCGAACCATCCCACACTGACATGGAGTTTGATTCATGAAGCGCTCACTCAGCACCATCGGCGCGGCCGTCGCGGCCGTCGCCCTGATGACCGGCCTCTCGGCATGTTCTTCCCAGACCGCAGAGACCGAGAAGCCCGCGGAAATGGCCACTCAGTCCAGCGAGAGCGAGGCTGCCGCACCCGGCGAGGACGCCGGCTTCGACGAGTTCCCCCTCGGCGACGACGTATTCTCCGGCCCTCTGAAGATCTCCGGCGTCTACTTCCAGCCGGTCGACATGGAGCCCCAGGTCCAGACCCCCGCCAAGGACTCCTCGATGCACATCGAGGCTGACATCTCCGCCGTCGAGGGCAACGATCTCGGCTACGGCGTCGGCGACTTCATCCCGGGCCTCAAGGTCGACTACAAGATCCTCGGTGCCGACGGCAACGCCGTTCTCGAGGGCACCTTCATGCCGATGAACGCCTCCGACGGCCCGCACTACGGCCTCAACCTGCCGAAGCTCGACGCCGGCACCTACACGGTTCAGTTCATCGTCCACTCCCCCGAGGAGAACGGCTGGCTCCTCCACACCGACGAGACCACGGGCGTCAAGGGGCGCTTCTGGACCGAGCCGATCACCGCGGAGTTCAAGGATTGGAAGTGGGACCCCTCCGCTGTAGAGTGGTGACCACGTGACGGACGGGCCGGAGGCGGACTCCGGCCCGTTGTCGTGCCCTCGTGATGACGCCGACGCGCCCCCGCGTCGCGACGACGAGAATAAGGATGAACGATGATCGAACAGATGAGCCAGGCGACTCTCGCCCTGCTCCTCACCGCTCTCGCCACGGGAGCGGCCATCGGCGTGCTACCGGCGCGAGAGCGCGGCAGATCCGGTAGAGCCGCCCGGAGATGGGCCATCGGCATCGGTGTCGTCGCCGGGTTCGTCTCCGCCTTCGTCCTCACCCTCGTCAACACCCTCGCGCCTCGCGCCGTCAATCGGCAAACGGTCGCCCTGTGGACCCTGCCCCTGGCCGTCCTCCTCGCGATCGCCTTCGTTTCGCTCTTGGCGCTGCGGGCGCGCCGGGCGCCGAGCGCGCCCCTTGACTCCGCTCTCCTCCTCGTGATGAGCGCCTACCTGGCGCTCATCGTCTTCCGCGCGGCTCCCACGGCGATGGCCCAGGCGGTCATGATGTTCCCTCGGGGAATCGAGGTCTTCGCGACGACTACGATGCTCGCCCTGGTCGGCTACGTCCTCGGCTGGCTCATCCCCCTTGCCCTCGGCACTCTCTCCTGGAGGATCGTCTCCCTCGGCCGACGCAGGACCTGGCCGACCGCCCTCGTCGTGGCCGTCCTCGCCCTCACTCACGTCATGCTCGTCGTGCGCATCCTCCAGGCGCAAAGGATCGTCTCGATGTCGAACGAGGCCTTCACCGCGCTCTCCTGGCTCATCAACCACGAAGCCGTATTCCCGATCGCCGCGATGTTCGTCCTCCTCCTCGTCGCCGCTCTCGTCGTCCGCGAGGGACGATCCCTGCCCCGAGTCGGCTCCAACCCCGCCGAGGGGCGCCTCTACCGCGCCCGCGCCCGCGTCTGGAAGACGATGGCCGGGGTGGCGGCGGGCGGCTACCTGTGCGGCGCGCTGCTGGTCACCCTCGGCGTCGTCGTCGGCTCCGCCGAAGTCGAGCTCTCCGAACCGGAGTCCTACTCCGTCGTCGAGGAGCGCGCGGTCATCGACATCGCGGACATCTCCGACGGCCACCTCCACCGCTACGCCTACACGACCTCTTCGGGGGTCGAGGTCCGCTTCATCGTCATCCAGAAGGCGGGCGCCTCCTTCGGCGTCGGCCTCGACGCCTGCGAGATCTGCGGGCCGACCGGCTACTACGAGAAGGACGGGAAGATTATCTGCAAGCTCTGCGAAGTCGCGATGAACATCGCGACGATCGGATTCAAGGGCGGCTGCAACCCCATTCCGATCGAGTACGAGGTCTCCAACGGGACGCTGACGGTCCCGCTGTCGGTCCTCGAGGCGAATGCGAGCGTCTTCGCATGAGCCCTCTCGTTTTCCGACCCCACAAGGGAGAGGATCTGATCCCATGATGTTCCTGAGAATGCTGGCGGGGGCTCTGGCGCGCAGGGGCGAGCGTCACCTCCTCATCGCCGTGACGGTCGCCCTCGGCGCCGCCGTGGCCACGTCCATGCTCTCGGTGATGTTCGACGTCGGGGACAAAGTCAACCAGGAGTTGAAGTCCTACGGCGCGAACATCGTTGTGCGACCGCGCGGCGCGGCGGTCCTCCAGGACCTCTACGGCGCTCACTCCCCCGCGCAGACCTTCCTCCGCGAGGACGAGCTCGGCCGGATCAAGACGATCTTCTGGACGTACAACATCCTCGACTTCGCCCCGCTGCTGTCCGTCGACGCGGTCGGCCCCTCGGGGGAGCCCGTCGCGCTCACCGGGACCTGGTTCGATCACCACCTCGACCTGGATACCGAGGAGACGCTCGATACCGGCCTCGACAAACTGCGGGCCTGGTGGACGGTTACCGGCCAGTGGGTCGCAGACGAGGACCCCGAGGGTGCGATGGTCGGTGAAGGCTACGCCGCGGCGCATGGCCTCGCCCTCGGCGATCCCCTGACCCTGAGCAGGGACGGGCGCTCCGTCGAGTTGAAGGTGCGCGGGATCTTCGAATCGGGCGACGAGGCCGATTCCGGCGTCTACGCGAACCTGGCTGTCGCCCAGGACCTTCTCGGAGAGCCCGGAGCCGTAAGCTCCGTCGAGGTGTCTGCCCTGACGACCCCGGACAACGACCTGGCGCGGAAGGCGGCGAAGAACCCGGAGTCCCTGTCCGTGTCTGAGCGCGAGACCTGGTACTGCACCGCCTACGTCTCCTCCATCGCCTACCAGATCGAAGAGGTCATGACCGATTCCGTGGCCAGGCCCGTTCGGCAGGTCGCTGAATCGGAGGGGACCATCCTGGAGAAGACGCAGCTCCTCATGCTCCTCGTCACCGTCCTCGCCCTCGTCGCCTCCGCGCTGGCCATCGCGAATCTCGTCACCGCGAACGTCATGGAGCGCTCCGGGGAGATCGGTCTGATGAAGGCGATCGGGGCGAAGAACCGCTCGATCATCGCCCTGCACCTCAGCGAGATCGCAGTGGTCGGCCTCGTCGGAGGGGCCCTCGGCTACGGGGGCGGGATCGGGCTTGCGCAGATCATCGGGCGGATCGTGTTCGGAGCCTCGATCTCCTTCACCCCGGTCGTCCTGGTACTCGTCTCGCTCCTCGTCCTGCTCGTCGTCCTCAGCGCGTCGATCCCGGCCATCCGCTACCTGCTGCGGCTCAACGCCGCGGAAGTCCTCCACGGAAGGTGAGAGAGATGAAGCGTCGCACAATGTTCTGGCGGATGGTCTCCTCGTCGATCCTGAGGAGGCGCTCCCGCGTCCTCATCGCCGTTCTGGCCGTCGCCATCGGCGCCACGACCCTGTCGGGGTTGGCGACCATCGCCCTGGAGGTCCCCGCTCAGCTCGCCCGCGAGGTCCGCTCCTACGGCGCGAACCTCGTTGTCTCCCCCGTTTCGGGGAAGGACTCCATGAGCGCCGAGTCCCTCGAGGCGATCCCCTCCCTCGTGCCGAAGGGGGCCCTCGTCGGCTCGGCGGCCTTCGACTACGAGGCGATCAGCGTCAACGATCGGCCCTACGTCGCCGCAGGAGCCGATCTGGAGTCGGTGCGCGCGATGAACCCGTACTGGTACGTCGAGGGGGAGTGGCCGCAAGGACCCGACGAAGTGCTGATCGGCGAGGAGATCGCGGACACGATCGGCGCTTCGGTCGGGAAGAGGATCTCCGTCGTCCGCCTCGAGGAGGCGGACGAGCGCGCCCAGTCCGGTGGGGCCGAGGCGAAGACGAGCGTCGACTTCACCGTATCCGGGGTCCTCAAGACCGGGGGCACGCAGGACTCCTACATGTACATGACCTCGCAGGCGATCTCCGCCCTGACCGGCGTCGAGGCGCGCGCGACGGTCGCGGAGTACTCGATCGCTGTCGAGGGCCCGGTCCTGGAGGGCGTCGTCGCGGCCATCAATGACTCCGTGCCCGGAGTGTCGGCGCAGGCCGTCAAGCGCCTCGCGCAATCCGACTCCGGCGTCATCTCGATGCTGCGCTCCCTGCTTGTCATCATCGCCGGCATCGTCCTCGTCCTCACCCTGATCGGGGTGTCCACGACGATGGTCGCCATCGTCGCCGAAAGGCGCAACGAGATCGGCCTGCGCAAGGCCCTGGGCGCGACTTCGCGCTCCATCGCCCTCGAATTCATCGGCGAGGGTGTGCTCCTCGGTCTGATCGGCGGTCTGATCGGCGTCGTCCTCGGGTACGGTCTCGCCTCGGGGATCAGCTACAACGTGTTCCACCGGAGCATCTCCCTTCCGCCGTTGATCGCTCTCATCACGGTCCTCGCATCCGTGGCCGTCGCCGTCCTCGCCTGCCTGCCCCCGGTGCGCCGAGCCGCCGCCGTCGACCCCGCCCTCGTCCTACGTGGAGAATGAAGGAAGAATCATGACAGACACGATGCCGACGCCCCTTCTCGATCTGGAGGGGGTCTCGAAGATCTACGGCGACCTCCACGCGCTCGACGACGTCTCCTTGACCATCGGGCGTGGGGAATGGGTCTCCATCGTCGGGCCCTCCGGATCGGGCAAGACGACCCTGATGAACATCGTCGGGTGCATGGACACCGCGTCCAAGGGACGGGTCCGCCTCGACGGCCAGGACATCTCGGATCTCACGGGGGACGAGCTCACGGAGATCCGCCGCTCCACGATCGGGCTTGTATTCCAGCAGTTCCACCTCATCGGGCATCTCACTGCGCTGGAGAACATCATGGTCGCCCAGTACTACCACTCGATGCCCGACGAGAAGGAGGCGATGGAGGCCCTCGACAGGGTGGGCCTCGCCGATCGCGCCACCCATCTGCCCCGTCAGCTCTCCGGCGGCGAGCAGCAGAGGGTGTGTGTGGCGCGCGCGCTCATCAACTACCCGAAGCTCATCCTCGCCGATGAGCCGACCGGCAACCTCGATGAGACGAACGAGAGGATCGTCCTCGACCTGTTCGGGCGACTCCACGAGGAGGGCACGACCCTCATGGTCGTCACGCACGACGCCCTGGTCGCCGGCCGAGGCCAGCGCGAGATCGCCCTCGATCACGGGCGCATCTTCAAGGAGACGTGGCACGATCACGACGCGCTCGAGGCGGGGCTCGAGTCGGGAACGGGGAAGAGCAAGGTGGATCTGCGATGAACGCGAAGCGCGGGGCCCTGAGGGCCGGGATCGTGGGACTCGGCGCGATGATGCTCGCCGCATGCGCTTCCTCGCCGGGCGTCGACATGAGCGTGCCGATGAAGGACGGTGAGTGGAAGGGCCGTTCGAACGCGGACGATCAGGGGGCGATCGGGGTCATCACGATCACGGTCGAGGGTGGCGACATCACGAGCACGAGCTACGAGACCCTCCAGGCTAACGGAACGGACAAGGACGTCGACTACGGGAAGAGCTCCTCCGGGGAGGTCTTCAACGAGGACTACTACGAGAAGGCGCAGAGGGCCGTCGAATCCTTTGCGCGCTACTCGCAGGAGCTCACCGAGAAGGACGATCCCGCGAAGGTCGATGTCGTGTCGGGCGCGACCGTCGCGCACCGCCAGTTCATTCAGGCCGCGATCCGGGCGATCTCCGCGGCCCAGGGGGTCGACGACTCGGCGGCGAACGGCGTGGAGATCCCGGGGCTGGAGGAGTCGACCCGCCTCGGGGACACGGATCTCGACAAGGACCTCGGCGGGACGGACCGCTAGCGGTGGGGGAGCGTCCGCTCGTCGAATTCGAGGTCGGCGAGGGCGGGGGCGCGCGTTCCTGGCGAGTCTCCTTCCCGGCGATGGGCACGCGCGTTGACCTCATCGGTGCGGGCGGGGATCTTCCGCACATCACGCGCGGGGTGTGCCGACTGGTCGCCGAACGCGAAGCGCTGTGGTCCGTCTTCCGCCCAGACTCGGACGTCTCGAGGATCAACTCCGGCGAGGGGTGGTGCGAAGTCGATCCGCGCACGGATTCGCTGCTCCTCGATTCCCTGGCCCTGTCGGAGGTGACCGGCGGGGCCTTCACTCCGCTGGCGGGGGCACTCGTGCGCCTGTGGGATGTCAAGGGCGCTCGAAGGTCTTTCCTCGCGAGCGGGCGCGTGCCCGAGGCCCCGTCCCAGGAGGAGATCGACGGGGCGCTCCGCTCGTGTGATCCGGCGCTCTTGGAACGCGACGAGGCCGCTCGCTGGCGTCTCGCGCGGGCCGTGAACGGGGGAGCCTCCCCGTCGAGGGGACCGGCCCTCGACCTCGGCGCCATCGCGAAAGGGGCGACCGCCGACGCGGTGCGCGACGCGGTCGTGGCGGCCGGCGCCGAGGGGGTTCTCGTCTCCCTGGGCACATCGTCCATCGCCGCTTTCGGACGCCGGTGGGACGGGAGGCCGTGGACGGTCGGCCTGCGGGAGCCGGGCGCGGCGGAGAACGAGTGGACGGGTAGCGTCGAGCTCTCCTCCTCATCGGCTCTGTCGACCTCGGGCGACTACGCGCCCGCATCATTCGACGCCGGTCGCCCGTTCCCGGAGGCGCTCGCCCACGAGACCTTCGATCCGAGGACGGGACGGCCGAGCGAATCGGGCGTTCTCCAGGCGAGCGTGATCTGCGCGTCGGGAGTCATGGCGGAGGCGCTTTCAACGGCCCTCCTCGTCGCCGGGGAGGAATGCGTCGACGGTACCCGTTTGGACGTCTGGGGGAGGGCGAGGGGACTCTCGACCCGCTGGGAGAGCGTCGTCGCGCGCGGGGATGGGATCGCCTTCTCCGAGGGGGCGGGGTGGGTGCCGAAAGGGGCTCGAGGAACGGGCGGATCCGCGCTCTGATCTCGCGATTCGTCCGAAGGCGTTCTCGTTCACGTTATGGTACGCTCCCCTGCGTGCTGCTTTCGAAGTGCCCCAGGAACAGTCGCGGAAGGCTCGTCTCGATCGACGTGGATTCTGTGTATCGCCTCCGCCTCCAAGAGCTCGGCCTGAGGCCGGGAGCGCGTCGGTGTCTCCGCCGGGAGGGCTCAGTCGGCCTTCGGGCCGCACGCGAGGAGGGTCGCGAGGTGGACGCCACCGCGCTCGGCGAGTTGGCCGGCCTGCGTCCTGCAGGAGAATCCATCCGCCAGGTACACGGCATCCGGGTGCTCGCTGAGCGCAGGTAGCAACGACTGCTCTGCGACCGCGACGGAGACCTCGTAGTGTCCCTTCTCCATGCCGAAGTTGCCGGCCAAACCGCAACATCCCGATAGTTGAGTAACCGTCGCACCCAGACGATCCAGTAGCGCGCGATCCGCGTCCCACCCCATGACCGAGTAGTGGTGGCAGTGTGGCTGAGCCACAACTTCAACACCGCTCAGGTCTGGTAGGTTCAACTGTTCATCCGGGACGGTCGCCAGTAGCTCAGCAAGCGTCACAGTATCCTTCGAGACCATCGCCGAACGCGGGTCATCCGCTAGCAGATCCAGCAGGTCATCACGCAAAACAGCAGTACACGACGGCTCCACGCCCACGATCGGGATGCCGTTCGCCGCGAATGGCGCGAGCGTGTCCAGCAGAGTCGCCAGATGCTTCTTTGCGCCCTTCAGCTGGCCCGTCGTGATCCACGTGAGCCCGCAGCACACATCCGGCGCGACGATCACGGCAAAGCCGTTCGTTTCCAGTAGCTCGGTCAAAGCGCGTGCTCCCGTGTCGTCCAGTGTCTGCGAGAAGGAATCCGCCCACACCACCACATAGCGACGGCCATCCGGGTCTGTGGGGGAAATGGGTGTCGCCGATTTCCTGGTTTTGCTCATTGACGAGGCCGGTCGGCCTCCGCCCTGTGACAGCTGGTCGCCAGACGTGGAGGCGACCTCGTCAAGGGGGGAGAAAGCGGACGACACCATCGAAGTTGTGCCACGCTTACGTGCCCAGCGCGAGAACCTGCCCGACTGCAGAGGTGGCATCGGACGACGTGAATCCAACCCGATCAGCCCGAACGCCAGCCGGCGTAGCACATCCACGCCGAGGAGAGCGTTGCCGACCTTTGCCAAACCGGGGATCGACGCCGTCAGGCGCGTCCAGCGTGGCAACCAGCCCAGCGTGTAATGCGACAACGGACGAGCCTTCCCGCGGTAACGGCGGAACAGCGTCTCTGAACGGTACTTCGCCATGTCGACCCCGGCCGGGCAGTCCGAGGAGCACGCCTTGCATGCCAGGCAAAGGTCGAGGGCATCGAGGACTTCCGCAGAATCGATCGCCTGAATCAACTGGCCGTTCGCCGCATCCTGCAGGGTGCGGGCGCGGCCTCGAGTCACGTCCTTCTCGTCCTTCGTCGCCTTCCAACTCGGGCACATGAACGTCCCCGAAATACCCGCGCGACACTTGCCCACGCCCGTGCAACGGTGAATTGCGTTCGTGAAATCGCCGTGATCCTCGCGGAACGCGAAGCCACCATCGGCGGGCATTGAACGCGCCGCGGGACGACGAAGGAAATGATCCACCAGATCAACGCCCGGCTGCGGATCAACGCGCGAAGCCGAGACAGCAACAGCGGCCGGCTTCAGTGAATAGGCGTCACCTAAAGCATGGCGACGTTCGGTTGCGGTGGTCGGGCTCATCGGTGCAGTCAACAAACCCGGATTCATCATGTTGCGCGGATCAAACAGAGCCTTCACCTGTGCAAACAAGTCCAGCATTGCCGGCGAATACATGAAGCGCAACAACTCTGTGCGAGCGCGACCATCACCGTGCTCACCCGACACAGACCCACCGTGCTTCGCGCACAGGGTCGCCGCGCGCTCCAAGAAGCGACGAGTGTGGGCGACACCCTCGTCAGTGTCCAATGGGTAATCAAGACGAACGTGGACGCAGCCGTCACCGAAGTGACCGTAGAGCAGGCCGTCAATGTCAAACTCATCCATCAGAGCAGTGAAATCACGCAGGTACGCGCCCAATTTCGCGGGCGGAACCGCGGCATCTTCGAATCCTGGCCACCCCTGCTCATTGCCTGTGCCGGACGCCGGATCAAACGGCGTACGGCCACCAAGACCGGCACCATCAGCGCGAATACGCCACAAGCGACCCGCATCGTCACCCGGCGGGTAAATCGCGACCGAGTCGGTGGTGGCGCTCGCGACCAAAGCGTGAGCGCGTTCCAGAGAATCCTCTGGCGAGCTTCCGCCGACCTCGCACATCATCCAGGCTTCGCCCGGTGGCAGTTCGGGGACAGTGCCCGGGCCTCGGTGCTGGCGAACAACATCGACGAGGCGCTTATCCATACCCTCAACCGCCAGAGGATGATGCTCCAAAAGTGCGGGCACGTCGTCGGCAACGTCGATCATGTTCGGATAGCCGAGGACGACCAAAACGGGAGACGTTGGCAGGTCAACAAGGCGAACCGTGACCGATAGGATCGTGACCAGTGTGCCTTCGGTGCCCACCAGCATCGCGGCAAGATTACGGTGACCTTCCGGCGTCGCATGTTCCAGCGAATAGCCGGATACTTGGCGTCCGAAGGTGCCAAGCTCAGTGCGGATCAATGCCAGGTTCGCATCTACAAGCTCTGTCAGACCCGGAACTTCGGGAATATCGGGGGCATGCTCGGTGGTTGCCGTGAATCGACGTCCCAGCCCGTCGATGCATTCGAGGGACACGATGTTGTCAGCCGTACGCCCCCAAGCGGTCGCATGTGGGCCGCACGCGTTATTGCCAACCATGCCCGCGATCGTCGCGCGATTCTGGCTGGACGGATCAGGACCGAAACGTAGCCCAAAAGGGGCCGCCGCGGCCTGCAAAGTTGCCTGCACGCATCCGGGCTCAACGACAGCGGTCTTTGCCTTGGGATCAATGCTGACCACATGGTTCAAATAGCGGGTGAATTCGATAATGAGACCTGGGCCAACAGCGTTGCCGGAGCAGGATGTGCCACCACCGCGCGTCGTCACCGGAACGCCGAAGGTGCGCGCCACGGCAAGCGTTGCCTCGACATCCTCGATCGATTTCGGGAACACAATCGCCAACGGTGGAATGCGGTACAGGCCAGCATCCGTGGAAAAGCGCGCGCGAGATCCCGTCGACGTATCTATATCGCCGTCGACCGCTTCGGTCAGAGCCCGCAGAAACTCCGGATCGATCTGGCTTACCGCAGCTTGCCGTGTTGCCGTCCCATTTTTCGGGGCAGGATCGATCGGCGTTGATGAATGCCCGGTTGTAGGGGCTGGATCCCACGTGACGCTCATAGGTGAATCTTCGCATGAGCTAGCCTTTTCACTGCTTTGTCGCATACTTTTTGGCGCCAATGCGTGAATCTGTGTGTTCGCCACGTGGAACAGTCCGTGACGAGGCCCTGAATTTGAGGGGGAGCATAGGCCGTAATTTTTATTGAGCCCCTAGTTTTTGGGCAGTGTTATGCGCCTGCCAGATGTGAAACAATAGGGGGACACTGTCGCCTTTCTCGGCAAGGCGATATGTCCGGTCAATCCAGGGAGGAAACGCCAGTGGCTCTTTTCGAGTTCGACAACGGTCGTCTGGTTCCTGCGCAATTTGGGCGCCCATTGGATTCTGGTTTGACTGGCGACGTTATCGACGCTGTGTGTGGGCAGGTCTTGGAGATTGTTTCCCGCCCGCTTTTCCCAATTACTTGGCGGGATATTGTTCGCGGTTACGAAGAAGACGAAGATTCTCAACGCTTGACTGCCCTCGATGCGACGGGGCAAGTCGTCAGTGTTGAAGTGATTACATACCTTGATTCAGACACCCTCATTAGCTCTCTGTCGCGTTTGGCGGATACTGCTGCCCTGTCGTGGAGTGACTTGGCGCGCGAATACGACGGTGGTCTTGACGCGTTCCGTCATGGGTGGATGCAGTTCCGTGACGCTATGCCACCGTCGCCGGGTGCGGGCCCGCGCTTGATCGTTGTTACCGGCGAAATTGATCCGCAGGTTCGCCCCGCTCTGGACGTTCTGGCGAATTCTGGCGTGGAAGTTCACGAGGTTCAGGTTCGAGTGATGTCCAATGGACGCGTTTTCCTTGATGTTGTGCCCGTTGGCTCGCGCCTGTACATGCACTCGCCAGCCCTGTTGTCCCAAGGCTCCCAAGGCATCAGTGAAATCACGGCTTCCCTCGATGACTCCGGCCATGATGCGTCAGCATTGGAACAGGCACCTGAGAATGATCAACCGGCAGACGACGCGGAATTCATTGCTGCACCCGAAGAAATCGAAATGACGCTCGACGCTGGTGTCTCTGACTTTGTCAACGATGCACTTGCTCTTGTTGCCGGGGGAGTCCGCGCCAACCTTAATGAAACAGACGACGCGGATGGTTTCGACTCCATCGTTACGGATGCCCCGGCAACTAAAGATGAACGTGGCTTCGTTGAACCCGACGATATTCGCCAAGCTCGTGAAGATGGAGTGCCGATCCTAGATGCCACCGCATCGACTCTTCCTATTCTTGGAGCGATTATCGGCCAGGCAGTTCCCCTTGTTGCCCCTCCAACGTTCAAGGTGCCGTCCGACCTTCAACTTGGTGTCGATGGCATGATTCGAAGCGCGCTTGGACAGTGGAACGACGTCGATGAGCTTGAAGAGCTTCTTCCCAACTTTTCTGACGCCTGGAATAACCTCTACATCGCTGACCTTGCGGGACCAACACTTGCCGAGGCCCTTATAGAGGTCAATCGCGAAATGATCCGCGAATACCGCATCGTTCCCGCTTCTTCGGGCATGGGGAAACACGGGCGATGACCCGTATCTGACCGCTCACGGCCTAGTTGCCGGTTGGTTTACTCAACGGGCGTGACGAACGCTCCGATCCAACGTTTCATCGTTTGACGCACATTCGCGCGCACATCCGGGTCGGACAAGAATAGGTCGTGCTTGCCTGGGAAACGAGCAATCGTCACGCAATCAGCAAGATTCATTGAGCGTTCAGCAATCACCTCGACGTCCAAGACAACGTCAGAGGAAAAGATGCGTTCTGACCATTCTTCGCCCGTGTACGACGAGGTCGACATCATGGACAGAACCGGGCATGACAGGTGCACGTCGTTTTCGACCGTGTTGTGGCCATCCAAGATTGCGTCTAACCATGCGACGGGAATCGGATACGACTCCGGGCGCTTCCAGGCCAGCGCATACTCCCAGCCCTTCACCGCTGGATCGTCGGGATTGTCTGCGCACGCTTGTGGCACAGTCAGACCGGAGGTTGCCCAGCCTTGAGTCAGTGAACGCCCGTAGAAGCCGGGGCCACCGCCACCGGGAACTTCCCAGCGAGGGTTGCGTTGCGCGATCCGTTCTAGGACAGGCGCAACCGTCGTCCGTAGATTTGCTAGCGTTTGCATTTCTAACCACGCTGAATTCAAAACTAACGCGTCGAACGCGCCAGGGTGGCGATGCGCCCACAGCGTTGTGATCAAACCACCCGTTGAATGTCCCGACAGGATCAGGGGCAGATTTGGATTCTCTTCGGCAATGATGTCGAGTGCTTCGCCAATCTCCTCGTCGTAGACATTCAGGTTGTCCGTGTAGCCGATCGTTTGCCAGGGGCGAAGTGAACGACCGTATTTGCGCAGGTCAAGCGCATAGAAAGCGGAACCTGCTTCGGCGAACGTCTGCGCCAGCTCAGTCTGGAAGAAATAGTCGTTGCGCCCGTGTAGGTACAGGGTGACGCTCTTCGGGAATGCTTTCGCATTTTCGCTGACATCTGGGTCACGGTGGGGAAGATACTTCACCAGCGTTGCCACGTTGTCGCCCTCGGCATCTGCGATCAGTTCGATCGTCTGTGACTGATAAGCCGGCCCCAGGATGTCGGTGCGCCACTGGCCAACCGGAGCTGGTCCTTCTTCGCCCCAGGGGCTCATCACGTCATAGGTGGGTTCCCCATCTGAAGCGGCGAGACCCTCTAGGTGCTCACTGTCCGCGGCCGCTTCACGAGTGTGAAGTGTGCGTGTCTCGAGATCCTCGTCAGTCATACGACAACCCTACGAGGTTCCGCCAAGTCCGGCAGGACTTCCTGGTGGGCGGGAAGGTGTGCGTCATTCTGAGGACTTACTGCGCAAAAACGGAGACGCGCGACGGGATTTGACGGTGCGGCTCGGTCGAAAATTGCGCATCACCCGTCAGTGCGCGCTGGATGAGGCCGACCTTTGCGGCTGCGAGCGCATTGTCAACGTGACGGTTGAGGCGCAAGGCAAAGCGGTGTGCTACTTGCTCGGCGCGCTTTAGTGCTGGTGCTGAAAGTGACTGACCCGCAGTCAGCGAGGTATCCGTAAGATCACGTGTCCGCCTAAGAGGAGAAAAAGCGCTCTGTTCAGTCCAAGGACTTGTATGACGCGGGGGCGAGATGATGACCAAATATGTTGCTGATGTTGTCAATGTTGTAAATGGGAAAGATGTGAAAATAGTTGCAGGTGTTGCTTTTGTTGTTAAGAGTGACTACTCTCACCACAGGTGCACTGTCTGATGACGATGCTCGTATATGTTCCCGACGACAGGTGAAGTAGTGTTCAACCAGTCAAGACGTTCGCAGCGTCTCCGCTTCCGTGTAGGAGCAATGGTTCTGCTTGCCAGCATGGCGCTGATCGCCCCACAAATGGCGCAAGCTGCCCCCTCAGAAGCGGACATCGCCCGCGCGCAGGCAGAAGAAGAAGCTGCCAAGCTTTCAGTGGCTCAGATCGAAGTTCGCCTTGCATCAGTGAAGACTGAAGCCGATCAAGCATTTCAGGCCGCCCAGGTCGCAGCAGAAGATCTCAACGCAGCCAACATAGCTCTCGAAGAAGCCAAGAACACTGCCAGCTCAGCGCAAGCTGATGCTGATGAAGCAAAAGCGAACTTCGAAGCGGGCAAGAAAGAAATTGCCTCAGTCGCACAGACTGCGTACCGCGATGGCGGATCCGAAATGGATGCCCTTGCCCCCTACGTGAACGCGGATGGTCTGCGCACTGTTGAAACCAAGCAGGCATCAATCGAAGCTTTCTCCGCTTCAGCTGACGCAAAGATGCAACGCGTTGCTGCCCTTCAACAGGTCGCCAACGTCATGCAGAAAGCTGCCGACGAAGCAGTTGCTGCACAAACTGAAGCAACGGCTGAAGTACAGCGACGCACTGAAGCTGCGCAGGCGAGTGCCCAGAAGGCACTCGCTCTTCAAGAAACCACTGAGGCAACCCGCCAAGGTTACCTTGCTGAGCTCGCCCGCAAGCAGAACACCACGGTCGAACTGATCCAAGAACGCGAAGCGGCCCTTGAAGCAGAACGCGCAGCCGCCGCCGAAGCTGCGGCGCGTGCAGCGGCCGAGGAAGCTGCGCGACGTGAAGCAGCTCGCCAAGCTGAAGCGGCGGCGTCAGGCTCATCGTCGTGGACTCCGGAACCGTCATACGAACCGCCAGTCAGCTACCCCGGCTCCGGTGGCGCATCGACTGCTATCGCAACAGCGAAGAGCTACCTGGGCGTCCCCTACGTATGGGGTGGGGCGTCACGAGGTGGTGTTGACTGTTCGGGTCTCACTCAGATTGCGTGGGCATCAGCAGGTGTTTATCTTCCTCACTATTCCAAGTCGCAGTACGACTACGGAACCAAAGTGTCCTTCAATAACGCTCAACCCGGTGATTTGCTGTTCTGGTCGACCAACGGTTCGCAGTCCGGAATTTATCATGTTGCCATTTACTTAGGTGGCGGTAGCATGATCGAAGCACCGGCTCCGGGTAGTAGTGTCCGTATCACCTCAATCTGGGGTTGGAATCAGCTCATGCCGTACGTCGTGCGCTTCTGATACCGGTCATTCTGATCGAGGAATCGAAAGGAAGCTCAGAGCATCCAA
>NZ_JBHNPV010000057.1:0-453 GCF_059082735.1 Actinotignum sp. usb-actsch-rep-73
GCTCATCCGTCGGTTTTAGGGGTATCAGCCGAAAGATCCTCATCTTCACTCTCGTCGGCCTGGCCCACCTCATCGACGTCCATATTCTCGGAGCACCCGGCGTGCTACGCGCGGCGGTCATTTTCTTCTACCTGTCCAACGAAGGCATCTCGCTGGTGGAGAACGCCACCCGCTTGGGACTGCCTGTCCCATCCCAGATGCGTGGGGCGCTCGATGCGATCGCCAACCGCGCCGAAACCAGGCCCTCACTGACCGAAACGACCACTGAAAACACAAAGGAGAACCAGTCATGAAGAATTGGAACACGCTTGAGGCCGACATCGACCTCATCATGAACACACACTACACACCCGGCCGCAACGGCAGGCGGATCGATAAGGTCATCATTCACCACAACGCCGGAAACCTCACCATTAGGGGCTGTTACGACGTGTGGCAAACCCGTCCTGCATC
>NZ_JBHNPV010000058.1:0-55528 GCF_059082735.1 Actinotignum sp. usb-actsch-rep-73
GCTCCAGCCCGTGGGCTGTGTCGGAGGCGTGCCTCGATAACGGAGCACACCTCGTCGCCGCGATCTGCAAGTTCTACGGCCTTGGCCGACCCCAGTGGGGCAAGAACGTGTTCGGGCACAAAGACTTCTCTGCCACGGCTTGCCCGGCTTCTCTTGCTGGTTCCCAGCATGCCGCCTACATGTCCCGCGCACAGTCTTGGTATGACCAGATGAGCGGTAGCGCACCAGCACCCGCTCCTGCAGCACCGAACATCGACGCATTGGCTGACGCTGTCATTCGCGGTGATTACGGGAACGGGGAGGAGCGTAAGCTCCGCCTCGGAGCCAACTACGCGGCTGTCCAGCAGCGAGTGAACGAGAAGCTCTCTGGCAACACGCCGACGAAGCCAGCAGGGCCCAACATCGACGCGCTTGCCGACGCCGTGATCCGTGGCGACTATGGCAATGGTGAGGAGCGTAAGCGCCGCTTGGGCAACCTCTACGCCGCTGTTCAGGCGCGCGTGAATGCCAAGCTCGGCTACTAAACATCCGCGCCACGTCGGAGCGACTGATGTAGGACGGATTTTGCGGACATTCAAAATAAAAAAGAATGTGGAGGTAACAGACAATGGCAAAATCATTATTTGAGGAACTGGGCGGCAAATACGAAAGGCAAGGGGATTATTTGATACCGTGCTTAACTGTACCCGCCGAAGAAGAACAGGCAATAGGCATCTGGGGGCAACGGCATTTAGATTATCTAAAACAGTACCGTAAAGTTACATACACCAATCTTCTTACAAGCGGCAGGCTAAACGCCTACCTTGCCGACATCAACAGACAGGCACAGGAACGCTTTGAAAGGCTCATAGAGGGTATGAAACAGGCACAGGGCATAACGGAACAGCTAAAGGCAGAAAACGCCTTAGAATGGACAGGATGCCTCAATAACATAAGGGCTTGTGCGAGGGAGATTGTGGAAAAGGAAATTATTTTTGCATAAACAGATGATTAGTGGCAGGGGGAAATCCTGCCGCTTTTTCTGCTTTAGTTTGTCAGCTTGACAAATAAAGGGTTAAGGAATATAATTAGATTCAGTATTATACAAGGAGTTAATAAATATGCGGCAAGGTATTCTTAAATAAACTGTCAATTTGATAGTGGGAACAAAAAGTAGCAGTCCCGTTTCACTTTTAATATGGGGCTTAGTTTTTTGTACCCAGTTTAAGAATACTTTTATCATGTAATTTTATATGCCCGAAAACATATAAGTGTTTTGGGGCTATTGGAGTTATTTACCCAGTGATAGGAGTATTTATCACTGGGTATTTTTATGCCCTTTTTTGGGTGTTGATAGGAGGAAAATCACATGAAAATAATTAACTTAGGCATTCTGGCTCACGTTGACGCAGGAAAGACAACATTAACGGAAAGTTTATTGTATACCAGTGGTGCAATTGCAGAACTAGGGAGCGTAGATGAAGGCACAACAAGGACAGATACAATGAATTTGGAGCGTCAAAGGGGAATCACTATCCAGACAGCAGTGACATCTTTTCAGTGGGAGGATGTAAAAGTCAACATTATAGATACGCCAGGCCATATGGATTTTTTGGCGGAAGTATACCGTTCTTTATCCGTATTAGACGGAGCAGTATTATTAGTTTCTGCAAAGGATGGCATACAGGCACAGACCCGTATACTGTTTCATGCACTACAGATAATGAAGATTCCGACAATTTTTTTCATCAATAAAATTGACCAAGAGGGGATTGATTTGCCAATGGTATATCGGGAAATGAAAGCAAAGCTTTCTTCGGAAATTATAGTGAAGCAAAAGGTTGGGCAGCATCCCCATATAAATGTAACGGACAATGACGATATGGAACAGTGGGATGCGGTAATTATGGGAAACGATGAACTATTAGAGAAATATATGTCAGGGAAACCGTTTAAAATGTCAGAACTGGAACAGGAAGAAAACAGGAGATTCCAAAACGGAACGTTATTTCCCGTTTATCACGGAAGCGCTAAAAACAATCTGGGGATTCGGCAGCTTATAGAAGTAATTGCCAGTAAATTTTATTCATCAACGCCTGAAGGTCAATCTGAACTATGCGGGCAGGTTTTTAAGATTGAATATTCAGAGAAAAGGCGGCGTTTTGTTTATGTGCGTATATATAGCGGAACATTGCATTTGAGGGATGTTATTAGAATATCTGAAAAAGAGAAAATAAAAATCACAGAGATGTGTGTTCCGACAAACGGTGAATTATATTCATCCGATACAGCCTGCTCTGGTGATATTGTAATTTTACCAAATGATGTTTTGCAGCTAAACAGTATTTTGGGGAACGAAATACTGTTGCCGCAGAGAAAATTTATTGAAAATCCTCTCCCTATGCTCCAAACAACGATTGCAGTAAAGAAATCTGAACAGCGGGAAATATTGCTTGGGGCACTTACAGAAATTTCAGATGGCGACCCTCTTTTAAAATATTATGTGGATACTACAACGCATGAGATTATACTTTCTTTTTTGGGGAATGTGCAGATGGAAGTCATTTGTGCCATCCTTGAGGAAAAATATCATGTGGAGGCAGAAATAAAAGAGCCTACTGTTATATATATGGAAAGACCGCTTAGAAAAGCAGAATATACCATCCACATAGAAGTCCCGCCAAATCCTTTCTGGGCTTCTGTCGGGTTGTCCATAGAGCCGCTCCCTATTGGAAGCGGAGTGCAGTATGAAAGCAGAGTTTCACTTGGATATTTAAATCAATCGTTCCAAAATGCGGTTATGGAGGGGGTTCTTTATGGCTGCGAGCAGGGGCTGTATGGATGGAAAGTGACAGACTGTAAAATCTGTTTTGAATATGGATTGTATTATAGTCCTGTAAGTACCCCCGCAGACTTTCGGCTGCTTTCCCCTATCGTATTGGAGCAGGCTTTAAAAAAAGCAGGGACAGAACTATTAGAGCCATATCTCCACTTTGAAATTTATGCACCGCAGGAATATCTCTCACGGGCGTATCATGATGCTCCAAGGTATTGTGCAGATATTGTAAGTACTCAGATAAAGAATGACGAGGTCATTCTGAAAGGAGAAATCCCTGCTAGATGTATTCAAGAATACAGGAACGATTTAACTTATTTCACAAATGGGCAGGGAGTCTGCTTGACAGAGTTAAAAGGATACCATCCAGCTATTGGTAAATTTATTTGCCAACCCCGCCGCCCGAATAGCCGTATAGATAAGGTTCGGCATATGTTCCACAAGTTAGCTTAACAGCTTGCAAAAGTCATATAAAATGAGATTTGAAAGGATTAGAGACTAATTATGATGAAATGCGAATGGATATTGTGTCCTGTTTGTGGGAGCAAAACCCGTAATAAAATTAGGAAGGACACTGTTTTGGAGAATTATCCCCTTTATTGTCCAAAATGCAGACAAGAAAGATTGATTAAAGTTGACAACTTGAAGATAACTGTCATCAAAGAGCCAGACGCTTAAGACGCAGAGCCGATGAAATTGTGGAACAATTCACGAATCATCGGCTCTTTTTGTTTCGTATTTGAAAGAACAAACTCACCAAATAAAAAAACGATATTCGGGTGGGTTATTTTGTTATACCCTAAATTACCCTCTGAATTTGTTTTTAAATTTGGAGGGATTTTTTTATGTCCTTTTTTCGGGCAGTTATCTATCTGCTCATACGAGCCCCGTCACCACTGTGACTTCCCAATCCTCGGGGAGCCGGTGGTGGCGGGGCTTTTCGTCGTTTCATGGATGGATTTAACAAACGGGGGTTCGTCGGCAGTGGGGTGAAGGGAGTGACCCCACTGTGAATGATCTTGATGAACAACGTATCCGTAACCTGCGCACGGCGGGCTGGGGGTATAAAGCGATTGCCGAGTTTTGCGCCCTGACTCGTGACCAGATCCGCTCGTACTGCACAACCCGAAACCTTGACGCTGCTCCGGTGATGGTCGAGCACGTGTGCCAGTGGTGTGCCAACCCTATACAGGGAGCAGCTCGGGCTCGGTTTTGCTCGCCCGCCTGCAGGCATAAAGCTTGGCGGCATCGACAGAAAACTGAGCCTATGCGCGAGCAGACCTGTACGCACTGCGGACGCTGCTTCGCGATCGTGGACAAGCCAGGTCAAAAGTTTTGCTGTCACGCCTGCTATGTACGTGCTCGCTTCGGCACCAGGGGCGGACGACCATGAACACGCTCGCCGCTCCTGTTGATCAACTGGCCCAACCTGACGTGTTCGCCCGAGAACTCGCCTTCATCACGGACGCTCACATCTTGAGCATGCTGGCAGGTCGGGGCGTGCTCACACCCGCAGAGCATCAGCGTGCTCACCGGTTGTTGTTCCAGGCGTGGAGCCCGATCTATCAACCACAGATTGTGGGCAAAACGACTGGATAAACACCGCCTTTAGAGCGTGTATAGACCTAACGCGAAAGGAGAAAACGTGGCACACATCAGTGTGGTGACACCAGTTCGGCCGCCGACCCCAAAACTGGTCAACGTGGCGGCATACGCGAGGGTCTCAACGAACGGCACAGAGCAGTTAGCATCCCTATCGGCGCAAGTGTCGTATTACTCGCGCCTGATCCAGTCCACACCCGGATGGGCCTATGTCGGGGTGTTTACCGACGAGGGTATCACCGGCACGTCAACAAAATCCCGACAAGGCCTGGCAGACCTGATGGACGCAGCCAGGCGCGGGGGTGTCGATATTGTGTTGTGTAAATCAATCTCACGCCTGGCCCGCAACACTGTCGATCTACTGGCTACGGTCCGTGAGCTCAAAGACCTTGGCGTGGCCGTACGGTTCGAACGCGAACGCATCGACACCCTTAGCGCTGACGGGGAACTGTTGCTGACTTTGTTGGCGTCGTTCGCCCAGGAAGAATCCCGCTCGCTATCCCACAACGTGAAATGGGCGATCCGCAACCGATACAAGAACGGGGGCACGAACTCCTTCGTTGTCTATGGCTACCACTGGACAGACGGCGAGTTCACCATCATTGACGAAGAAGCCAAGATTGTGCGCTTACTGTTTGCCAATTATCTCGATGGGATTAGCCCGGAGAAAACCGCGACGATGCTCAATGCTGAAGGTAAACGCTCTCGGGGAGGGGGACGGTTCTACGGGTCAGTGTTTCGTCGCATGCTCGAAAACGAGCGCTACAAGGGCTGCCAAATGCTACAGAAAATGTACCGCCCCACAATCCAAGCACCCACATGCTCCCTCAACAACGGGGAGCTGCCACGCTACTGGGTCGAGCAAGCCCTCCCGCCAATCATTGACGAGGCGATGTTTGACGCGGTGCAAGCAGAAATCGCGTACAGGCGTGAGGTGGGCCCGGCTGCGACCCCGTCGAAGAACACGGGCGTATTCACCGGGCGGATCTGCTGCGCGGCGTGCGGGAAGAACTATCAACGCAAAACCCGCACCTACAAGTCTGGAACCTCGTATAAGTTTTGGCGGTGCTGGAGTGCCTGCACCGGGAATGGCAACCCCTGTAGGGGGCACAACCTGCGCGAAACACTCCTCGAACAAGCCTGCGCAGACATGCTCGGCACCCAAAGTTTCGACCCCGCTGCGGTTGCTGAGCAGGTCGTGATGATTGAGGCCTTCGAGCATCAGCTCACCTTCCACCTCGCGGATGGAACCATTGCACCAGTGGGGTTAACCAGTGAGGGGAGGCTGGCATGAGCCGCACCGTCACAGCGATACCCGCAACAAAGAAGCTTCGATCTGCCACAGCCTCATCTGGCGCACCGGCACGCAGACGGGTCGCTGCCTACGCTCGCGTCTCTACCGAGATGGAAGAACAAACCTCCTCGTATGAGGCTCAGATCGACTACTACACCACCTACATTCATTCCCGTAATGATTGGCAGTTCGCGGGCATGTACTGCGACGAAGGTATCTCTGGCACCTCTATGAAGCACCGTGAGGGATTCCAAACCATGATCGATGACGCCCTGGCAGGCAAAATCGATCTCATCCTCACCAAAAGCGTCTCCCGGTTCGCACGCAACACCGTCGACTCCTTGACCACCGTGCGCAAGCTCAAAGACGCAGGCGTCGAGGTCTATTTTCAGAAGGAAAATATTTACACCTTTGACACCAAAGGCGAATTACTCATCACGATCATGTCGAGTCTGGCGCAAGAAGAATCCCGCTCGATCTCCGAAAACGTCACCTGGGGACACAGGAAACGTTTTGCCGATGGGAAGATTATGGTTCCCTACGCATCACTACTCGGATATAAGAAAGGAGCGGACGGCAGTCTCGTCATCGACGAAACCCAGGCACCGACCGTCAGGCTGATCTACCAGCTGTTCCTTGACGGGATGGCGATCAGTGAGATTAAAACCGAACTCGCTGCCCGCAAGATTCTCACCCCGCGCGGGAAAGAAGTATGGTCAACATCGACAGTGCGCTCCATTCTATCCAACGAAAAATACAAAGGCGACGCTCTTCTCCAAAAGACGTTCACCACCGATTTCCTTACTAAAAAGATGAAGGTCAACGAAGGCGAAGTACCCCAATACTACGTAACAGGCAATCACGAGCCGATTATTGCTCCGCATATCTGGGATCAGGTGCAATACGAACTCTCCACCAGACATGGCAACATATCATCAGCGAAAGTCGGGTTGTTCTCCACCCGGCTCAAATGCTTTCAGTGTGGTGCGTGGTATGGGCGTAAAACGTGGGCATCGAACACGAAATACAAGTACACAGTCTGGCAATGCAACCACAAATACGCAGGGCAGCACCCTTGCAGCAGCGCGACAGTGAAAGACGAGCAGATCAAGGATTCTTTCGTGCAAGCGCTCAACCAACTGATCGCCCGCCACCGGTACGAAAGCCACCTACCGCAGGTGCTTGGCGACATGTTCGATACGAGCCGTTTGGAAGAACAAGCCGCCGCCTGCCAGGCGAAAATCGTGGAGCTGACCGAGCAGATCGAAGCACTGATTGCGGAAAACCAGCAACGCGCGCTCGACCAAGACGCCTACCAAGCCCACTACACAGAGCTCGATACTGCCTACCGTAAGACGCTCGCACGCAAAGCGAGCCTAGAGGCAGATATCGCAGCGAACACCGCCAAGCACGCCGCCATCACCACAACCCTGAATGATCTGACAGGGGAACCGGTGAGCGAGTTTCACCCCGCACAATGGAGCGCACTCATCGACCACGCCATCGTAGGCGAAGATACGATCCGGTTCGTATTCCGAGTTGGTGAGGTAGTGAGGGTTCAGCTTTAGATTTGAGATGAAGATTCTGGCCCGTTCGTGCATGAGCGCGGACGGGCTTTTCTCATGCCCAGAAATCATGGCAACAGGGGAAGCGATAGTGCTCAGGAAGCATTTCCGCAGGTCAGGGCAAACGCGCTACACACTCGCTAACGCAAGCGATTTTCTTGACCCCCTTGGGGCGTACGCGCTAACGCAAACGCCTACTTATCATTTTCGACGTCCAAGTGGAGCGGGCGACGGGAATCGAACCCGCCTCTGAAGCTTGGGAAGCTTCCATTCTACCGATGAACTACGCCCGCAATTCATCGCCATTGGCAACAGGTTTGATCATACCAGAGGTCAAACATACTGGTCAGCCAAGGCGACAGACAAAGAGAGGAGGGACGCTGTCCCACAAGGAATCGCGCCCCTCCTCTTGATCAACGCTTGACTAGGCCGACAGCATCAGCCTGGCGCACGCAGATCAACAGCGGCAGAGACGGTGCGCCCACCCCACGCAAGTACCTCCGCGTGGGTTTCGACTCCGTTGGAATTCAGATCAGATCAACGAGATCCATCAGGACGCGTGTGGCCAAGCTTAAAATCGGCAGTTTCAACGGCTCGTTGAAGGGAGATCTTTTCAAGTTCGTATGACCACTATATTACCTTCGTCCCACACACTGCCTACACTGCAGTCATGCCCCGCTTAGTTGTTGCCGCCGCCATCGTCGACTCGCTCGACAACCCAACGCAGTTGCTCTGCGCCGCACGCTCATACCCGCCCGAGCTGGCAGGAAAATTTGAGCTTCCCGGTGGAAAGATCGATCGCGACGAGGCCCCGCTTCAGGCACTTCACCGCGAAATACGCGAAGAAATGAACACCGCCATCCGCGTGGGCGCTCAGGTAATGACGGAAGAGGGCACGTGGTGGCCGATCCTGCAGGGGCGCACGATGGGAGTCTGGTTAGCTGAACTAGCGCCGGACGCGCCCGCCCCCACTTTGAATGGTTCCCATAGTGAGTTCCGCTGGACTCCTTTAGACAAGGTCGACACGCTTGACTGGATTGGCTGCGATCTTGAGATTGCGATGGCCGTTGCACGCACATCCGGTTTCGAGCCAGCGGACCGCTAAGAGCCTGAATATATGACCAAATACCTAGATAATTTGGCGACATATGGGGTACATCTGTCAGAATAGTCCTATGCCTAAGATCATCGGAGACTCCCTAGAAAACCACCGCGCTCTGACTCGCCACAAGCTTTTCGACGCGCTCGGAGGGCTCCTCGCCGAACAGTCTTTCGACACGATCACCATGTCGCAGATCGCGTCACGCGCCAACGTCGGACGCACCGCTGTGTACAACCACTTCGAAGATAAAGAAGTTCTGCTCCTTGCCTACATGAACGAGGCAACCGCAGAATTCTCGGCACTTCTTCACGAATCAATCGACACAGAACCCGACCCGATTGAGCGCCTCCGCATCTACGTGCACGCACACTTGGAGATGACCAGTCGCTACCACCTAGCAAGTCGCGTTCACCTGCGCGATCAGATGTCGACGGAAAAGTCTGAACATCTTCACGAGCATGCAGGCGTGATCGGCAACCTCCTTCTCAACATCCTCATCGATGCAATGAAGTGCGAAGCGATCCCCATGCAGGACCCGCACATTCTGGTCGCGCTGATCCACGCCTGCTTGTCCGGGCAACGCCTGCCCTCGGATCCCGACAAGCGACGCACACTCTGCGTAGCATCGGAAGCGTTCGTCTTGCGCGCAGTTGGAGCCTCGTCGGAGAAAATCCACGCACTCCCCTCGCCGAAAAAGCGCGCCGAAGCCGAAGAGCACAATACCCAGGCCTCTTTTATGCGGTGCCCGGTCGCGCACTGACGCGCAGATACGAGGCCCCCTGAAACAGCCTTACCGTCACAGACGTGCGACGCACACCATACCTCTAAACCAATCACAGGGAATAGATTCACTACTCAGGCCGTTGAACTCTACGAAACGGGAAACCGCAACGAAATAATCAAAGCGATTCCCAGCAATAGATCACGCTCATACAATCGCACCTCGGGTTCACTCGAACCCCGCACATAAGGAGACCGCATTGGCCACCGTCACGCTTCACAACGACAACTTTGAAACCACCGTCGCCGAAAACGCCATCGTCTTGGTTGACTTCTGGGCAACTTGGTGCGGCCCGTGCCGCCAGTTCGGTCCGGTCTACGAAGAAGCCTCCAACAAGCACACCGACATCGTCTTCGGCAAGGTCGATACTGACGCAGAGCAGAACCTTGCTCGCGCAGCTCAGATCTCGTCCATCCCGACGATCATGGCGTTCCGCGACGGCATCGCCGTCTTCCGTCAGTCCGGCGCCCTTCCGGGTGCTGCACTCGACGATCTGATCCAGCAGATCCGCGACCTCGACATGGATCAGGTTCGCGCATCCATTGCCGAATCCCAAAAGTAAACCGGCAGAAAACCCACCTTCCAGGTTTGGCAAGTCGCACTATTAGCGACACACTTGGACCATGAGCCACCCGACGATGATCTTCACAATCGTCGGGTGGCTTTTGTTTATTGCAACCGCAATCACCCTGATTTACGTCATTTCACGGGCGCACAACGGCGAAAAAACGCGAGGTGCCATCCTGCTGAAAAAGAAGAATCACGATGACGAAACAGGCGACGATCTGCTGAGATACCGGCCCGCCATCATCGCCCACGAAATCCGTACTCCGCTGGCACTCATCCGCGGAGCCGGCGAACTGCTCGAAGAAGGTCTTGCTGGCGACCTGAACGAACAGCAACACCACTTCGTTCGCACCATGACAACGAACACTCAGCAGGTCATCGACCTGACCGAGTCAATCATCACCGACCTCAAACTCTCACGTGGCGGAACACTGTCAACCGAGCTCGTCGACGTGAGAGACATCGTTGCCTCAACCGCACGAGAAATGCGACGCATCACCGACATCCCCATCCATGTGAACGCGGTCGGGGGAGTCCTCAACATCCACGCGAACGCTTCCATGCTCCGGCAAGTCATGTGGAACCTGATCAACAACTCACTCCACCACGGAGACGGCACCTCGCCGATCACGATCAGCGTCGCCTCAACCGAAGATGGCGGAGCGCAAATCACCGTCGAGGACTCCGGCCCGGGAATTACCCCTGAAACCCAAGAAAAAATGTTCGACGCTTTCACGTCGGAAACCACCGATGGCCGGGGATCCGGAATCGGACTGATGGTCTCCCAACGAATAATCGAGGCGCACGGTGGCAGAATTATGGTGGACTCGTTGCCTGAGTGTGGCACGGTCATCCACGTTGTACTGCCGAAGGGGAAGTGATGGGACAGCACGCGCTTATCGTCGACGACGAACCCCAGATGCTCTCAATCATCGCCTTCGCGCTGGAAACCCAAGGCTTCACGTGCGAAACGAAACCCAACACCACAAAAGCCTGGCAATACCTTCAAGATCGCAGTGTTGATCTGGTTGTCCTTGACGTCATGACGCCGACCGGATCAGGCGTTGACCTGACCCGAAGAATCCGTGGCGCCGGCATGGCGGTTCCGATCATTTTGCTTACTGCCCTTGGTGATGAAGAAGACCGTATCGTTGGCCTCGAGGCAGGCGCCGACGACTACGTGACCAAACCCTTCAGTCCCCGCGAGCTCGCACTGCGCGCCCAAGCAATCGTCAGGCGAACCCAGCCTGTACGACAACAAGAATCCGTGCACCTCGGGCCCATCACCATCGACGCTGATATGCAACGCATAACCTGGGACGGAGTCGTCATTCCGCTCAGCCCTACCGAACAGCGTGTCCTGACAATCCTAGCCTCGCGACCAAACCAGGACATCCCCTGGCGAGACCTCCTCAGCGAAGGCTGGTCCACAACCGACCAAGTCGGCGCACACGACATGATCAAAACAACGATGTATCGCCTTCGCCGTCAGCTAGAACGTGCGGGCATCGACTCTTCGTGTATCCAGTCGGTCAGGGGACGAGGTTACCGTTTCGTCATCGAGGCCTCATAACGCTGACTTTGAGCACTCGCGCTTGATAAGGGGCCTCGTGCCCCCACTTATGTCCGCCAGACTGCGCGCACGCACCTAGCCCGCACACTCTGGAACGTAGCCCGCCCACTTTGGTAACAGCACTGTTTCCAAACGCCACCAAAACCCGCCCGAATTGTCACCAACCAGAAGACACAATCGTTGAGTCTTAACTCTTCAACTAAAGGAGACACTGTTGTCTTCCCAGTCAAACTCTTTGGGTTTCCTTTCGGCGCCACCGGCAGCACCGCCCGTCAGCCCCGAACGCGTCGACTCGATGTACCGCTCATGGCGCTTCAAGGTGTTCATGGGAATCTTCCTCGGATACGCCGGCTTCTACCTGATCCGTAACAATGTGTCACTAGTGTCGGCAATCCTAAAGGAACACGACATCATGAACGCTGCCGGCATCGGCATCGTTGCCAATGCAGTGCTCTTCGCATACGGCCTGTCGAAGTTCTTTATGGCCATGCTGTCCGACCGCGCAAACGCACGCTACTTCATGCCGATCGGCCTGGCACTCTCGGCAATCATGAACCTGCTGATCGCATTCGTGCCCGTTCTTTCCGCATCAGTCGGCCTCTTCGCGATCATGATGTTCATCAACGGCTGGTTCCAGGGCATGGGCTGGCCTCCCTCAGGTCGCGTCCTGGTCCACTGGTTCTCCACCACCGAACGTGGCTGGATGACCTCGATCTGGAACTGTGCACACAACGTTGGTGGCGCGGGCGTCGGCCTGCTCTCCGCTTGGGCACTCGACACCTTCGCAACCTCCGATGCTGACTGGCGTCCCGCCTTCTGGGCACCGGCAATCGCAGCGCTCATCGTCGCCCTCATTGCACTGATCCTTGTCCGCGACCGCCCCGAAGCCCTCGGCCTTCCGCCGATCGAGGAATACCGCAACGACCCGGCAAAGGTGAAGGAAACCTCGGATATGCCGTGGAAGGAAATGCTGTTCAAGCACGTCCTGACCAACCGCGTCGTCGTCCTCCTGGCCGTCACCAACGTCTTCGTCTATACGCTCCGCTACGGCGTCCTCAACTGGATCCCGATCTACCTGACCGAACAGGTTCACGGCGTCAACGTCAAGGAAGGCATCCTTGGCTTCGCAATCTACGAAGGCGCCGGCATCGCCGGCACCCTGCTCTGCGGCTGGGTTTCCGACAAGATCTTCAAGGGCTGGCGTTCAGGCGCAGGCATCCTCTTCCTGGCAGGCGTTGGCATTTCTCTTCTCGCCTACTGGCTCATGCCTCACAGCGCCCCCATCTGGGTCTTCTACCTGCTCATCGCCGTCATCGGTGGCCTGATCTACGGCCCGGTCATGCTGATCGGTCTTCAAGCAATCGACCTTTCACCCACGAATGTTGCGGGCACCGCAGCTGGCTTCACCGGCCTCTTCGGATACCTGCTCGGCGCAACCCTGGCATCGTCCGGCGTTGGTCTGCTGATCCACAACTTCGGCTGGAACATCGCCTACGGCTTCCTTATTGTCGTTGCCGTCGTCGCCGTCATCCTGATGATGATCGTCGGCAAGGAGGAACGAGCCCTCATGAAGCGTCACGTAGCCAATAAGTGACCTTCTTCCCCGATGTGTATCGCCGGCGACTTCCCAATCTTGGTCGCCGGCGATACTGCATCCTCGCACTAGTCTGGTTCCTATGAAATCCCTACGCCAAAGCCGCCTCAGTTCACTGATCGCGGTGGCGGTCGTGGGGATCATCAGCATCTCGCCACTCTTTCTTCTTTTCGCAGACTCAAAGCCGGGCCTAAGAATCCTGTGCTCCAACACGTCAACGGTGTGCGAAGCTCTAGCTAGGCGCTACGAGCAACGCGAAGAAACAAGCGTCGACGTCGTACGAGTACCAACGTCAGAAGCCCTTGCTCGTCTGATATCAACCCGTGCCCACTCAGAATTCGACGTCTGGGTTGGTGGTCCAGCCGAAGCGCACGTCCAAGCCGAAAACCTCGGACTACTTCGCCTTGCCCCGGACGTTGACACCAGTGGGCTACCCGATGCTTTCCACTCTCGATCGTGGTTCGGGATTTACGGTGGCATCTTGTCCTTCTGCCAGTCACGAACGGTCACACATTCCCCAGAAGGTCTTCGAAGGTGGCAGGACCTGTCATCAACTTCCCTCCCCCTGATCGTCCCTTCTCCCCTGACCTCGGGAACAGCAGCAACATTCTTGAACGTGCAGAAAGAACGCTTCGGCAGTCCCTCGCAAGCAATCCAATTCCTGCGCCAAGTCGACGCTCACACCCTGACCTACGTGAACTCAGGAACCGACCCCGCACACCTTGTCGCAATCGGACGCTCACCCGCATCCATCACTTTCGACAACTACTGTCGCCTTGAAGCACACCATGGCGCCGACGTCATGGTCACCTACCCACTTGACGGAACCGGCTTCGAAATCGGAGCAGCATCTCTTCCCCGACGCACTCGCGAATCAGAGGACGCACAAAAGTTCCTGCAGTGGGTTGTCAGCGACGAAGGACAGGCGCTCGGTGCCGAGGTCGCAGACCAATCCCCCGTCAGTACGCGCCTCCCCGAACACATTTCACGACGTCTTGAAACACTCGGAATATCAATCTTCGGCGATGATCCCAGCGCGGCCTCCCTTCAGCGCGCCACCCTGATTAAGCGATGGACGAAAGACGTCTACCTTCCATCGTCCACCCAGGACGCACCCGCCCCCATTGGCGCGCCCCGCGCCAACCACCACGTGTCAGACACTGAATCTTTACCTCTAGCCGATGAACTGTCATGGAGTGACCTCGTCCCCACTGCCATTCGCACGCTGAAAATCAGCACGTTAGCCGGACTGGGCGCGACAATCCTCGGAATCGCAATCGCACTCCCCCTGTACCTGCGCTCCCGACGAACATTCATCTGGATTCTTCCAGCACTCTTGCCTGCACTGATCCCACCGGCAGTCATCGCTCAAGCACTGATCTGGATGGGCGCCCCACCCTACTCGCAGGCAACAATCGTCGTCGCCCTTGCCATCAACGCAAGCCCCTTCGCTGTCCTCATGCTGAGTTTCATCCTGTCGTCCTTCAACCACGGCGAAGTCCAAACAGCAGTCACTTTCGGGAGCCCCGAGCGAAACATTTTTAAAAAGCTTCTTGCTCCACGCATCCGCGCAGCCCTGATC
This sequence comes from Actinotignum sp. usb-actsch-rep-73, assembly GCF_059082735.1. Lineage (NCBI taxonomy): Bacteria > Bacillati > Actinomycetota > Actinomycetes > Actinomycetales > Actinomycetaceae > Actinotignum > Actinotignum sp. usb-actsch-rep-73. Next base: position 14,476 of record NZ_JBHNPV010000058.1, read on the forward strand.
CCCGCATTCGCGTTGACCACATTCATGGCAGCTTCCGACGTGTCAGCAACAAGCACGAACGCGTCGGCTGAACCGTACCTACCGATGTTGGCGCTCAATGCGTTGAACTCAGGACTCGATTCTTCCGTCCCCACTCACATCGCACTCATCTACGTTGGAGTCGCGTCCGCGACCACGTTCATCGTTTTGCGTAGCTTGACGCTGACTCGTTACACAGCCCGGCAGACAACGTACCCAACCCCGCTGAAGGAATACCTTCCGACGCTATCCGCAAGCGTCATCCCCTTCGCGTTGATATTCGTAATTATGAGTGCAGGAATCATCATCGTGATGCTCGTCGGAGCGTCCAATTGGTTCATCCACACCGCATCTGCGGAACTCTTGGGGCAGACCGTCAGAGAATCACTGCTGATCCTGGGCATCGTCCCGCTGAGCGCAGCAATAGGATTCTTGATTGCCAGGCACCGCTGGGCATTCCCCCACGCGATCAACGCCCTGTTCCTGACTGCCTTGTTGTCCGCCCCCATTGCCGGCGGAATTCTGATTCACTTAGTTTTCCAACACCCGATATCAATCGGCGACCACACGATCCTGCCACGCTTGTTGGGTGGCGGCTCGATTGCGGGTGGCATGCTGACGGTGGTTCTCACCAATCTTCTTCTTGCCCTGCCGGCCTCATATTTCCTGATGTCGTTCTCACTGCTCTCTGTTCGCCAAGCGATGAGGACCGCGGAAGAACTGGGAGCAAGCACTACGCGCACCACTCTCACAGTGGTGATTCCCGCCTTGGCAGGTCGACTGATCGGTGTATTTGCAGCACTCAGCGGGTTGCTCATGTGCATGAGCGCCCCCTCGGCGTTCGTTGTCCCCGTCGGTTCCGCGTTCCCAGCCGTTGCGCTTCTTCCACTTGGCATCCACGGCGATCACTGGTCAGTGTTAGCTCTTGGCACGCTCGCCGCATCATCTGCCCTCGTCATGATTAGTTTGGGCATCGCATTCATTACCTCAACGACACGTCACTCCGGATATGTCAGGAAGGGCCTATGACAACCTCTACTCACATGAACTCCGGACTGCATGTTTGTGGTCTGGACGTTCACCGTGGCTCACGCATCCTGAGCGACATTTCATTCGACGTTGCCCCGGCCGAGATCCTTGCTGTCGTTGGACCATCGGGGTGCGGCAAGACAACGCTCTTACATACCCTTGCGGGCATCGAAGCGGCCAGAAGTGGTTCCATCGTCGTTGACGGCTCGGACATCACCACTCTTCCCGCAGGAAAACGCCCAACCGGCCTACTTTTTCAGACGCCCTCGTTGTTCAATCATATGAACGTCCACGAAAACATTGCTTTCGCGCTGGATAGTACGAATGTTCCCCCTGCTCAACGCGAGTCTTTGATCGATTCGATCATGGTTCGCATGGGTATCGTCGGCCTAGCATCACGCTACCCCTACCAGCTGTCGGGCGGTCAGGCTCAACGCGTCGCTCTGGCACGGACACTTGTGCGACGACCCTCCGTCCTGCTGTTGGATGAGCCCCTCGCGCACGTGGGCGCATCCGTTGCGTCAACGATCCGAGCTTCCCTGATTCGCGAGGTTCGACGCTTGGGCAGTGCAGTTCTCTACGTGACGCACGATGTGACCGAAGCGTGTCTGGTCGCCGATCGAATCATGCTGTTGGATTCGGGGCGGTGCCTGCAGATCGACACCGCGCGGATGCTGTATGCGCAACCGAGTTCCATCGAAGTTGCGCACCTGATGGGCATCCCCAACATCGTGTCGGGCACGGTCGAAAGTGTTGATGAGGCTCCCGCTTCGTCGCTTCTTCTGGCAACGGTGACGTGTGGGACTGTGACCTATTCGATTCCTGCTCCCCACGACACGAAGCCGGGAGACGTTCAGATCAGCATTCCGCCCGAGAATATTCATTTGACTCCCAGTGCCCCGTATTCGGTGATCGGGCGTCACGGGCAAATCATTTCCGCTTCGTTCGTCAGATCCCATATGTCCTATGACGTAGAAACCGAGATCGGGACGTTGGTTGTCCGCACACCCGACACATCAATTCCCTTTGAAGTCGGTGCACTGGTTGAGTTTGATGTGACGTCGGGGTGGGTGCTTCCAAGCTCAGATGCGGACAACGAAGTCGCGTAAAGAAATGGGGCGCTGGGGGTTTCATCCCACCAGCGCCCCTTCCCTAGGATTGGCTTGATGCACCTGGTCAGGCAAGCAGTTCAGCTGCCACCAGTTCGGCGACCTGGATCGCGTTGAGGGCAGCGCCCTTACGCAGGTTGTCGCCGGCGACGACCAGAACCAGACCGCAGTTGTCATCGACAGCCTGATCCTGGCGGATACGACCGACCAGAACCTCGTCGCGCCCCGCAGCTTCAAGCGGAGTCGGAACGTTGACGATGCGTACACCATCAGCGGTTGCCAGAACGGAACGCGCCTCGTCGGGGGTGATAGCGCCGGAGAATTCGGCGTGGATCGAAAGCGTGTGGCCGGTGAAAACGGGGACGCGGACGCAGGTGCCCGACACCTTGAGGTCCGGGATGTGTAGGATTCGGCGGGACTCGTTGCGGAGTTTCTGCTCTTCATCGGTCTCTTCCGATCCATCGTCAACGATCGAACCGGCCAGAGCCACAACGTCGAATGCGATCGGGGCGACGTAGACCTGCGGATCGGGCAGAGTGACCGCGTGGCCATCCAGTGCAAGACCGGCAAGATTCTGAGTGACGCCGGCTTCACTCTGGCGCACGAGTTCTTCGACGCCCTTCACGCCGGAACCGGAGACTGCCTGGTAGGACGAGACGAACAGGCGCTTCAGGCCACCCGCCTTGTCAACCAACGGGCGCAGGACCGGCATAGCTGCCATGGTCGTGCAGTTCGGGTTCGCGATGATGCCCTTGGGACGGTTCTCGATGTCTTCGGGGTTGACCTCAGACACGACCAGTGGCACGTCCGAGTCCTTGCGCCATGCGGAAGAGTTGTCGACAACAACCGCGCCGGCAGCAACGAACTTCGGCGCGTACTCAAGCGAGGCCGAGGCACCCGCAGAGAAAACAGCAATATCGATACCGTCGTAGTTCGCGGTGGCGACGTCTTCGACCGTAATCTCTTCACCCTTGAAAGTCAGAGTCGTGCCCGCCGAGCGAGCAGAAGAGAAGAAGCGAATCGACTTCACGGGGAAGTCGCGCTCTTCGAGCAGAGTGCGCATGACTCGGCCAACCTGTCCGGTTGCTCCGACGACTGCGACGTTCAGTCCGGTCATTGTTTTCTCCTTTGGTGTGGGCGCCCATACGGTGGGGCGACCGAGGGATCCGGCGTGGTTTTCACGCGGAAGTCTGCGATTTTAAACTGACGAGGCCACCTAGCGTTTCTCTCATATTCCCCATAGGGGGGCGAAGCGACGATCGGTGCGCCTTTCAGCGCCCGGTGCCGCCGTAGACGACTGCCTCAGATTCGGTAGCGTCAAGGCCGAATGCCGTGTGGACGGCCTGGACTGCGCGGTCAAGATCGTCGAGGCGGGTGACAACGGAGATACGAATTTCGGAAGTCGAAATCATCTCGATGTTGATGCCGGCATCAGACAGGGCCTCGAACAGCTTGGCGGACACGCCCGGGTTGGTGCGCATGCCCGCGCCGACCAGCGAGAGCTTGCCGATGTTCGGGTTGTAACGCAACTGGTCGAAGCCGATTTCGTCGCGCGCAGCTTCAAGAGCGTTGAGCGTGCGCTGCGCATCGCCTTCGGGAAGCGTGAAGGTCACGTTCGCGCGGGTCGAGTCAGAGACTGGAACGTTCTGAACGATCATGTCGACGTTTGCGCCGACCTCGGCGCAAATGGAGAAGACGCGCGCTGCCATACCGGGGGTGTTCGGCAGGTTGGTGACGGTGATCTTGTCCTGGGAGCGGTCGTGGGCGATACCGGAGATGATTGGCTGTTCCATGGGGTCCTCCTGCGGATCGACAAGTGCGGCTGAGGGAACGAGTCCCTTAAGTTCTGGGTTTGCTGGACCGTCGAAGATCCAGGTGCCGTTCTTTTCTGAGAACGATGAGCGGACGTGGAGCGGCACCTTGTAGCGGCGCGCGAATTCGACGGCGCGCAGGTGCAGAATCTTTGCTCCGTGCGCAGCAAGTTCGAGGGTTTCTTCCTGGGTGACGCGACGCAGACGGTGCGCCTTGGGGACAATACGAGGATCTGCAGAGAACAGGCCGTCGACGTCGGTGTAGATTTCGCAGACATCAGCGTGCAGGGCTGCCGCGAGCGCGACTGCGGTCGTATCCGATCCGCCACGGCCCAGCGTGGTGACGTCGTCATCTTCGGAGATTCCTTGGAACCCTGCGACGATGGCAACGTGGCCGTCTTTGACGGTGCGGGCAATGCGTTCGGTTACCAGACCGACGATCTGGGCACGCCCATAGTGTGAAGTCGTTTTAATGCCGGCCTGAGCGCCGGTGAACGCCTGGGCTTGAACGCCGAGTTCGTTGACTGCCATGGACAGCAGGGACATGGAGATGCGCTCGCCGGCGGACAGCAGAATGTCCATCTCGCGTTCGGGAGCGTGCTGGGTGATTTGCGCGGCCGTGTCGAGCAGGTCGTCGGTAGTGTCGCCCATTGCGGATACGACGACAACGACTTGGTGTCCTGCCTGGTGAGTTTCGACGACTCGGCGGGCGACTCGTTTCATCGCTTCAACATCTGCGACGGATGAGCCACCGTACTTCTGCACGATGAGTGCCACGATTCCCCATTTCTTCTTTTACTACGCACCTTCGTGCGTCCTTTCATCCTAGAGATGCGCCCTATCTAGCTCGAGTGCGACCGCCATACGGGCAAAGGAAACACAATAGGCGGACAAACGAAACATCAATCAGGGCTCTTCTAGGTCACTTGTGCAGGCTCAGGGTTGACAATCGCTTGAGTCCAAGTCAGCTTTTATGCTGGTCACAGCACGTGACCCGTTGAGCAAGGAGGCTCGCATGGCTGACCCGATCACAATCTATGGAACTCCTGTTGTTCAAGGTGTTGCCTACGCCCCGGCACTCTGGGTGCGCAGGCCTGAACTTCCGCCTGAGTCGGCTCCTGCTTTGCCGGAGGATGTCCGCGAAGCCGAAGTAAGTCGCTTCCTTGATTGTGCAAATGCCGTGGCTGACTCGCTCATGAATCGTGCTTCGAAAACCACCGGACAAGCGGCTGACGTTCTGATCGTGACCTCGTCGCTGGCCACTGACCGCGCGTGGACGAAGGACGTGTCGAAGCGCATCCGCGACGGCATCCCCGCGATTCAGGCGGTGATGAAGGCGACCGAGCGGTTCGTCGTCATGTTCGAGACTGCCGGCGGTGTGATGGCGGAGCGCACGACCGACTTGCGCGACGTTCGTGACCGCGTGATCGCGCACCTTCAGGGCGTGCCTGAACCGGGTATTCCGGACTGCGATTGCCCGTTTGTCCTGTTGGCGGATGATCTGTCGCCCGCTGACACCGCAAGCTTGGACACGAATGTGTGCGTCGCGATCGTGACTCAGTTAGGTGGTCCGACCTCGCACACGTCGATCATTTCGCGTCAGCTGGCGATTCCGTGCATCGTGGCAGCACGCCAGGTGGACCAGATCGCTTCGGAGGTGCCCGTCTTGGTCGACGGTGGGACGGGTGCGATCACAACCGGAATCGACGAGGCCGTGGCACTCGAAAAGGTCCGGGCTGATGCAGCGCGACTGGAACTGATTCGTTCATGGACGGGTCCCGCGCAGACCTCGGATGGGGTGCATGTCCAACTGTTGGCGAACGTTCAGGACGGGCCCAGCGCTACTTCGGCTCACGAGTCCGGCTTCGCTGAGGGCGTCGGTTTGATGCGCACCGAGCTGGCATTCCTTGACCACCCGACTGAGCCCAGCGTCGAAGAGCAAGCGCGCTCCTATTCTCAGGCACTGCTGGCATGGAGCGGCTCGAAGGTTGTGGTTCGCACTCTGGATGCAGGATCTGACAAGCCCGTTGCCTACGCGACGCTACGTGATGAGCCGAACCCTGCGCTGGGTGTTCGCGGTATCCGGATTAACGGCATTCACCCGAATGTTCTGGCTAATCAGCTGGACGCGATTGCCGTCGCAGCCATGACTGCCCCCGACACCGACGTGTGGGTGATGGCACCGATGATCGCTACTGCCGCTGAAGCACGCTGGTTTGCCGGGTTGATTAATGAACGCAACGACGTTTTTGGCGTGTCTTTGAAGGCTGGCGTGATGGTCGAGGTTCCCGCGACCGCGATCCTGATCGACCAGATCATGGAGTACGTGGACTTTGTTTCTATCGGTACGAATGACTTGACCCAGTACACGATGGCCGCTGACCGTCTGTCAGCAAACCTGGCGGAGTACTCCGATCCGTGGCAGCCCGCACCGCTTGCGCTGATCCGTAAGGTCGTCAAAGCTGGCCTGCGGTTGGGCAAGCCCGTTGGCGTGTGTGGTGAAGCAGCCGCCGATCCGCTTCTTGCGTGCGTGCTTGTGGGCATGGGTGTGACATCGCTGTCGATGGCATCAAGTGCGATTTCCGGTGTGGGCGCCCAGCTTGGTCAGGTTTCTCTTGAGCGGTGTCGCGCAGCCGCCGATGCGCTTGTCGGCGCCTTCGATGGTGGCGATGGGCGCTATCGCGCGCGCCAAGCTCTTGGAATTGAGTGAGTTCTTTCATTGAGCACCGTTTTTGCCTGATTTTTAGCCGTTTTTGTTTCGACTAAGAATCAGCATGCTGAAAACAGAGCAGCCGGTTTCATATTCTGAGATATTTTCGACCGCTCTATGTTCACCCACTGAACACCCACTCCCTGAAACCACTTCACTCGTTAGCGTCATGGAAGAAGGTCAGCCCGGCTGGCCCTCCAACCGTAAACGTCAACACGTGGAGTTCACCATGAAACGCACCGCGCAGATCAGTGCCGTCACTGGCGCAGCGCTCGCCCTTGTCCTTGCTGGATGCTCCGGCTCAGCATCGACCAAATCCGAATCGGGAGCAGCCGGCGCGTCTGAGGAATACTCAATCGGCATCAGCCAGATCACCACTCACACCTCGCTCGATGCGGCACGTGAAGGCTTTAAGCAGGCGTTTACCGACGCTGGCTTGAACGTGAAGTTCGACGAACAGAACGCCCAGGGTGATCAGGCAACCGCAACTTCGATCGCAGCGAAGTTCGCAGAAGCAGATCACGACCTGATCCTGGCTATCGCAACTCCTTCAGCTCAGGCGATTGCGCAATCCATCGTTGACACTCCCGTCCTGTTCACATCCGTCACCGACCCGGTTTCTGCTCAGCTCGTAGACTCGCTCGACGCCCCTGGCTCGAACCTAACGGGCACCACCGACATGAACCCGGTCGAAGAGCAGATCAAGCTGGTCAAGCAGTTCACACCCGGGGCGAAGAGCATCGGCATCATCTACTCGTCCGGTGAAGTGAACTCCGAAGTCCAGGTGAAGCTTGCCAAGACGATAGCCGAATCCGAAGGCCTTTCCGTGAAGGAAACGACCATCACGAACTCCGCCGAAGTTCAGCAGGCAGCCCAGGATCTGGCAGGCACGGTCGACGCTATCTACGTCCCGACCGATAACACCGTCGTCTCTGCATTCGCTTCTGTCGTCCAGGCAGCTGAAGATGCAAAAATTCCGTTGATCGCAGGCGAAGCTGATTCCGTTGCTAAGGGTGCGCTTGCCACATACGGCATCGACTACAACGCACTCGGCTACCAGACCGGCCAGATGGCAATCAAGATCCTCACCGAAGGCGCCGAGCCTGCCACCATGCCTGTCGAATCCCAGACCGAATACAAACTGACCGTCAATAAGACGACACTTGAAGCAATCGGTTTGACTCTTCCGGATGCTCTCAAGGATACCGCCGTCCTGGTCGGAGAATAACTCAACGCGCTGACGCGCAACCCACGCGCAGGTGCTCAGTGAACAACCAATGTTCCTGAGCACCTGCGCGTGAAAACAAACCCTGAAAAGGAAAACCAGTGCTTACAGCTCTCGACCTTGGCCTGATCTACGGCCTCATGGCACTCGGCGTGTACCTGACATTCCGAGTACTCGATATCGCTGACCTCACCGTCGACTCATCCTTTACAACGGGCGCAGCGGTTGCAGCAATCATGATCACCGCCGGCCAGAACCCGTGGCTTGCCTCGATCGCCGGCTTCTTTGCCGGTTGTATTGCGGGCTCAATTACCGGTTTCCTTCACGTCAAAGCAGGCATCCACCCCCTGCTTGCCGGAATTTTGACGCAGATCGGCCTGTACTCGATCAATCTGCGTATTCTCGGCAAAGCAAATGTTCCGCTTCTTCGTGGTGTAGAAACTGTCCTCACTCCCCTGCGCGAGGCGGGCCTGAACGGCTCGTGGGCATCCGTCGTTATCTTCGCCGTCTTGATCGGCGTCGTCACCACCGCCTTCAACTGGTTCTTGTCCACCCAGATCGGTCTTGGCATGCGCTCAACCGGTGACAACGAAGGTATGGCTCGCGCCCAGGGTGTTCCCACAGGAACGATGAAGATTATCGGCCTTGCCCTTTCAAATGGCCTCGTTGCCGCCTCTGGCGCTCTTGTCGCTCAGTACCAGGGCTACGCCGACATTTCGATGGGCATCGGTTTGATTGTTGCCGGCCTGGCATCGGTCATTATCGGTACCGCACTGATCGGGTCGCGTGGCATGTGGATGACCTCGCTGTTCGTCGTGATCGGCTCGATCGTCTACCGTGTCATCATCCAGCTTGCCCTCGGCATCGAGTTCCTTGAAGCGAATGACATGAAGCTGATCAGCGCAATCATCGTGTTCCTCGCCCTGATGATTCCTCGCGTCGGTTTCTTCTCGAAGATCCGCGAGCGCCGTCGCGCCCACACACTGGTTCCCGAACCTGACATTACGCACACGCCTGAAGAGCGCGACAACGAAAAGGTGGTGCTCTGATGCTTGATATCGAAGCCGTCACTAAGACATTCTTCCGCGGTACCGTCAACGAGCGCGTGGCGCTTCGCGATATTTCACTCCACCTTGACGAGGGTGACTTCGTCACGATCATCGGCTCAAACGGCGCCGGCAAGTCGACACTGCTGAATGTTATTTCTGGCCGTTACCAGGCTGACGTGGGACGCGTGACAATCGATGATACGGACATCACGAAGCTTCCGGATTATGCGGTTGCGCGCTACGTTTCGCGTGTCTTCCAGGATCCGATGGCTGGCACCGCGCCCCACCTTTCGATCGAAGAGAATCTTGCGCTCGCATGGTCACGAGGCAACCGCCGAACCCTGGGGCCTGCTCTGACAGCGAAGAAGCGCGCCATATTCCGAGACATTCTGGCACCTCTCGAACAGGGCCTCGAGAATCGTCTGACTGCCAAGGTTGGTCTGCTGTCCGGTGGCCAACGTCAGGCTCTGTCGCTGACGATGGCGACCTTCTCTAACCCGCGCGTCCTGCTTCTTGATGAACACACCGCCGCTCTTGACCCGAAGCGTGCTGCTCTGATTACCGAGCTGACCCGAGATGCTGTCGCGTCGAAGAATCTGACGACGCTGATGGTCACGCACAACATGGAGCAGGCACTCTCCATGGGCAACCGCCTGATCATGATGCACGAAGGTCGCATCATGTTCGAGTTGGCGGGTGAAGAAAAGAAGAATGCAACTGTCGAATCCCTTCTTGCGGAGTTCGATAAGCTGCGAGGCAAAGATGGAGAGGGACTCTCTGACCGCACTCTCTTGGCCTAGCACCCGGTGACGCACTGAAGCGTTACCAACAGTGTTGGGGGAGCACGTCAATGATGTACTCCCCCAACACTGCTTTTCACGGTTAAACCACTAGGCGACAACGGCAGACGGCAAGCGAAGACTCTTCATCCACGCCAAGGATGCGAGCGAGCGTGCCATCAGAGCGAACACATGACGATTCAGATGCTGGACTCATGCCCAGATTGTTTCGCTAGCTCACTATCTGTCCCGCTCGCCTGCTGTGGGTTCCCTGTGATCATTCACTGCACACATGGTCTAGGTCGTGACATTTCCTTGTGTCCGTAGTAAGTATTCAGTACCTTAGTGGCGTAAACGTTCTCACAATGAAACGAGTTCATACGATGACAACGCCGACTCCGCAGTTCAACGGCCAATCAGACCCGCAGTACACCAACCAAGAGCAAGCTTACGCCCAGCAGGGACAGCCTTACGGCCAGCCTACATTCGCACCCTCCGGCCCGGCGGGCTACCAGCAGAAGTCGAAGATTATCGCCGGTATCCTGGGCATCTTCCTTGGAGGTTTTGGCATCCACAACTTTTACCTTGGTCGCACCACCCGCGCTATCATTCAGCTGGTTCTGACGATCTTCACCTTCGGTGTTGCTTCGCTGTGGGGCTTCATTGAAGGCATCCTCATTCTGGTGTCCGCTCCGGGTAGCGAGTGGCACCGCGACGGCAACGGCATTGAGCTCACCGACTAAGTTTCTTCGTCTGTGTCGGACTTGCAGTCCGAACACACCGCACCGCTCTGGGATGGCACTGTCAACCCAGGGCGGTTCGTCCTTCAAGGGCCCGACCCAGAGTCTTCGAGTCGGCGTATTCAAGGTCGCCACCCATTGGCAAGCCCATGGCAAGACGCGATGTTGAAACGCCGATGCTCTTCAACATTCTGACGATGAACGCAGCGGTTGCGTCGCCTTCGACATTCGGGTTGGTCGCGATAATGACCTCGGTAATCTGATCGTCTTCAAGACGCGACAACAGTTGACGGATGCGGAGTTGCTCGGGGCCGATGCCACGGATCGGGTCGATGACCCCGCCGAGCACGTGGTAGCGTCCGCGGAATACCCGTGACGCTTCGATCGCTTGGATGTCTTTCGGTTCTTCGACGACGCAGATCATTGTGGGGTCACGCCGGACGTCTCTGCAGATAGAACAGGTTTCTTCTTCTGTCAGGTTCGCGCACACCGAGCAGTGGTGAACCTTTTTCCGCACCGCCTGAATAGCATCGACGAGTCGAGCAACGTCATCTGGTTCCGCATCCAATATGTGCATGGCCATGCGTTGTGCAGACTTCGGTCCGATTCCGGGAAGCTGACCGAACTCATCAATCAAATCTTGAAGAGCACCTTCGTACATGGTCAACGTTCACTTCCGTTCGGGATTGTTTCAATGATCTTGCCACCGAGGACGTCGAGGACAACGGGGACTCCAACCATGGTTGTGGTTTCAATATCTTCGTCATCCATTGAGGGCAGGTCTTCACCCATGTCGAGCGGAGCGGAATCCTGACCGTCATCGATAGGCCCATCATTATGGGCATCGCTACCAGCGCTGTTGTCACCGTTAGCCCAGGCATCACCTGCAGATTGAGCCGTATCATCTGAGTCTTCAAAGCTCACCGAGTTCGTCTGAGCAACGGGAGCATCCGCCCAACCACCGGGCGTTGTCTGCTGATTATCGCTCGTATTTTGCGGGTCAAAATCGTCGTAGGTGAAGACGCTCATGGCACGGCGTACCGGCCCCCCGGTAGGCACCGGTTCTGCCTGAGCTAAAGAGTCAGAATCTGCCTGCTCGTCGCCGTGGCTATCGGAGGGGCGATCATCGGATACTCCCGACGAATCCGAGTGAACCTTAAAACCCGGGCTGGAATCCGCAAGCGGCCAAGCGGGATCCGCATCCACGCACGTTGAAGCAGAGTCAGCCCCAGCTGACCAAGCGTCATCACGGCGAGGTTGCGGGCCGTTGTGCACCTGTTGTGATTCGCTCAGACCGTCCTGCGGTTCAGGTTCACGCGCTTGGGCTGGCTCTTCAACGTCTTCGTGCGGAGTGCGAATAACTACTTCACCCCACGGGTCATCCGACGCTACCGGATCAGAGCCGACGTGTGGGGCTGAATCGGGGGCAACACGTGGCGCTGGATCGCCCAGGGCCTGTGAACCGACGTCAGGAGCCTGGACAACGCGGTGCTCAAAAGGGGGCGGCTCCGAAACCCATCCAGCATCGGGCCGTCCATCTCGGTTCGCGTTGTTGTTGAGTGGGATGTTCGGTGTCTGACCTGAATAGGAGTGATCGGCGTGAGCCGGATCGGAATATGCATGGTGTGATGCAGGTGCCGAAGGTGCCGTTACTGCCGGCCCTCCCGATGCTTGTCCCACCTGTGCGCTGAGTTCATAGCGCAGACCAGTGACCTCGTAGATCGCGTCGGAGACGATCTGATGCCTGCCACCGCGTTCAAAGTTCGCCATGATTCCTTCGGAGGGGAACACCAGCACAAGGTTCGCCCCCTCGATCGCACCCAACTGCGCGTTCGTGTTGATCAGCGACCATGCGACGCGGCTCATCGAGGCCAGACGGTCAAGCACTTCATTCCATCGAGCTCGAACGATGTCCGCCTGCTTCCCGCCGTTCTGACGTGGTGTCTGGCGAGCTGGTGCTTCAGTTGACGAGGCCGCGTCCACCGAGTGGGGCTCTGCCTTTGGCGCAGGCGCGGGCTCTTCAGGCTCAACAGCGGGAGCACTGTTCTGGGACTGGGCGACCGACGAGTCATCCCACGAGGATGAAGGGGTCACAACCACATCGGGCCACGAGGACCCCTGCTGAGGCATTGGGGTAGGAGCATCGGGAACCGATTCCCCATCACGATGTGGAGACGAAGGAGCTTGGGCACGTGGTGTCAGATCCGCCGGCTGGTTCTGCTGGTTCGAATCAGGGCGCGAAGCGCGTTGGGCTGTCTGCGCCAACGCAGCGCGAGCCGCCTGGGGGCCAGAAGCTGAAGGGGCGACACCAATCGGCTTATTTCCAGCATAATCAGCACCGTGATGTTCCCTTGGAGCACCCCCACCGGGCATGCCAACCGTGCCGGGAAGTGGCATATCTGCAACGGCCTGGCCAGAAGGTGTCGGCACAAGAATGCGCCCAATAAGAAGCTCAAGCTGGAGGCGCGGTGATGTTGCACCGGTCATGGAGCGAAGTGCCTCATCGGTCAGATCAGCTGCGCGAGACAGCGGACGCGGACCCCAATTCACTGCCTGATGGCGCATACGATCGAGGCGCTCAGCAGGGATGGATGTCAGGACATCGCCTGCGCCGTCACCTGCGACCGCGATAATCAGCAGGTCACGCAGTGTTTGAAGGAAGTCTTCAACGAAGCGACGCGGATCATGACCAGAATCCACCATGCGTTCAATAACGCGGTAAGCCGCCGCACCGTCGCCACCAGCGAGGCCATCAACGATCTCGTCAAGAAGAGCAGAGTCCGTGTATCCCAGCAGCGAAACAGCGGTTTCATACGTGACAGCCGAGTCGATGGAGCCTGCCATCAACTGATCAAGAACGGAAAGAGTGTCACGCACTGAACCGCCACCGGCGCGCATGACCAGTGGCAGAACACCGGAGCCAATGTTGACGTGTTCTTCGTCCGCCAACTGCTGCAGGTAGGGTTCCAACACATCTGGCGGAACCAGACGGAACGGGTAGTGATGGGTACGAGAACGAATCGTTCCGATCACGCGCTCTGGTTCTGTCGTTGCGAAGACAAACTTCACGTGCTCTGGGGGTTCTTCCACCAGCTTCAGCAGCGCGTTAAAGCCCTGATTTGTGACCATGTGGGCTTCGTCAATGATGAAGATCTTGTAGCGATCACGCACGGGCGCGAAGGTGGCGCGCTCACGCAGGTCACGCGCATCATCAACGCCACCGTGGCTGGCCGCGTCGATTTCGACAACGTCGAGCGACCCCGAACCACCGGTGGCCAGTTCCACGCACGACGGGCAGGTTCCACACGGAGTATCAGTCGGTCCTTGCTCGCAGTTCAGACAGCGGGCCAGAATACGCGCTGACGTGGTCTTTCCACACCCGCGCGGACCCGAGAACAGGTATGCGTGAGTCACTTTGTTTGCACGCAGAGCAGCACGAAGTGGCCCCGTCACATGGTCTTGACCGATGACGGAAGCGAATGTGTCTGGACGATAACGACGATACAGAGCTGTGGTCACAGTCCAACCCTACGTGTACCCATGTAGAAATGCGTTTGCATGGCAGAAAAATGGGAAGAACCACTCCCCCATATTCACCGTCATTATCGCCTCAATAGCAAGGAAAAGTCGGTGTTCAGATCCCGTTTATTCAACGAACGTGAGAATAATCAGATTTCGGTGCTCCCCCTTCGCTTTTCCGACTCGCCACTAGCCCATAAACGCAACCGCACGACGGAGACATCGAACGCTGGAAAGACGAAATTGACTCTGGATTCCCTCACAGCTCCCTCGAACCGAGGGTTCCACGGGCATGGGAATACACAACCCAAGCAATGACCCCTCGGACGATTCACGTTCCCGACGCACTATGGAAGCTTGCCGAGATTCGAGCCAAACAGCTCTGCTCCACGCCTTCAGAGTGTGTTCGCCAGTCCCTAGCTCGCCAACTCGTCGAATCCTGGCCGCGCGTGTCACAACAATCGGGCTCGCACCACGGTAGTGGCACGAGCCCGAAAGATTATGTAGTCAGTTTATGTAGTCAGGGGCTTCACCCCATCGCGAGTATCACGCCTGTGGCTGAACGTCAGCCCATTCGCCAAGCGAGACGCGGTGACCGGTGTAGAACGGACGATCCTCGCGCACGTGCAGGCGAGCCCGGGTGTAGCGCTGAGCGTGAAGCACGCCCTCCAGGCGATCGAGCGTGTCAGCCTCGAATGCGAGAATCCACTCGTAGTCGGACATACCGAATGCGGACAGGGTCGAACCCTTGACATCCGGGTACTGGCTGAAGCCATTCTTGCCGTGCTCGGCCATGATGGCGCTACGCTCTTCGGGCTCCATCAGGTACCAGTCGTAAGAGCGGACGAACGGGTAGACGGTGATCCAGTCGCGCGGTGCGACGCCTGCGAAGCATGCGGGCACGTGGCGGGTGTTGAATTCTGCGGGGGTGTGCTGGCCCATGACGGACCAGACGGGGATCAGGTAGGCGCCCAGGGGCGACGCGAGCAGACCGCGGTAGGCCTTCTGCAGTGCGAGCGGATCGTCGGCGAGCCACCACACCAGCAGGTCAGCGTCGGCGCGCAGACCAGCAAGGTCGTAGGTGCCACGCAGTTCCACGCCCTCGGGGGTGATGGCTGCCAGGGTTTCCTCAACCAGGACCTTGCGTTCTACTTCATCAGTCGGTAGCGGTGCACCGGTCGCGAAGACCGAGGTCAGGCCGTAGTGGAAGCCGTTGTTGATGGCGTCGATATCGACGTCGGTGGCGTCGCGCGGATCCTTGTGCGAGTAGGTCTTTCCGGTCTGGCTCATTGGTTCTCCTTTGATGTGAGCTTTGTGTGAAGCTATTTGGTTGTTTGTTTCAGTTGGCACGAATGTTCAGCGGGCAGTTTTCTCCGATTGACGAGGCCGCCCATCGTTCTTATTCGCGTGACTTTTCTGGGCGGGTTCGGCCGGGGTGGTGTGCGTCGCGTGGGTGAGTGTGCGTGGGTAGTTCGCCGTTCTTCGCGGCGGTTGGCCCTGCAACGACTGTCTTTCCCGTGTCGAGACCTTCGATCATGCGACAGCAGTGGCTTGCGCATTCGTCCGGCCACGCGCCCAGCGGAAGGGTCGAGGGTTGTTCTGGGTTTTCTCCGCGAGCGCGGGCTGCGCGTTCAAGGATGAGGTCGGCAAGGGATGCGATGAATGCGGGGTGTGTGTCGACGGTGCGCGCGCGGTCGTAGTCGAGTTCCAGGTCGGTAGCGGTTTGCTTGGCTTCGGTGTCGAGGTCAAAGACGACTTCCATGTGGTCGGAAATAAAGCCGATGGGTGCGCATGAGACGGCTTTGACGCCTTCGGCTTTGAGTTCTTCGAGCCGATCATTGATGTCGGGTTCCAGCCAAGATGCGTTCGGGTTGCCCGAACGCGAGCAGAAAGCCAAGTCGGTTTTCAGCGTTCCTACTTTGAGTCCAAGCTTTTCTTCGACTGCGGGGACGATCAGTTCCATGAGCGCGAGATGCTGACCCGCGTAGTCTGAGCCGGTCTTGTCGGAATTACCGGATCCGCCCTGCATCGGGGTGGGGATGGAGTGGGTGACGAAGACGAGGTGCAAATCGTCAATCACAGTTCCTCGATCGAGTAGCGTCTTCACTGATTCGCTGACAACGTCGATCTGGGCGGTAAGAAAGCCGGGGGAATCGTGGTACGAGCGAACCTTATCGACGATCACGTCCTTGCCACCATCGGGGAGCAGGGCGAGTGCGTCAGCGACATCTTCGCGGTACTGCCGGCATCCGGAGTAGGAGGCGTAGGCAGAGGTCTGCATCATCAGGATTCTGCGGGCACCACCCTGGACAAGTTCCGCGATCGTTTCCGACATGAAGGGGTGCCAGTTTCGGTTTCCGAGACCAATAGTGATGTCCGCGCCTCGTGAGTGCAGTTCCTCGCGCAGAGCTTCTAGCAAGGCCTCGTTGCAGGCGTTGATGGGACTGACTCCCCCGAAACGTCCGTAGTGACCAGAGACTTCCAGCAGGCGCTCGTCCGGGATCCCCTTGCCTTTCGTGGCGTTACGCATGAAAGGGAGTACGTCGTCGGGGCCGTTCGGGCCACCGTAGGAAACCACGAGAAGCGCATCGTAGGGTGCGGTCAGATCAGACATTTTCTGCTCCAATTCCAAGGACTCGTTCAAGCGCTTCGAGGTATTCATGCGCATTTCCGTCTGCTACTGCTGCCCTGGCAGTACGGCAGGGCGCGTTCACCAAACGCGCCGCCAAGTGGTGGAGGGCTCGAGCAGTGCGCGCGGCCTCGTCCTCATCACGGTGAGAAAGAGTGGCACATTCTTCTTCGACGATCGCGTCAACTGCGTTTCTGAGGTTCACAATCGCACGGTCAACATCCGCCCCATGGGCGACGTTGACGAAGGTTGTGACAGCGTCGGCGATGATGGCTTCGGCGATGTCGATGTCTTCACGTTGGACCGCGGGCAGGCGATCAGAGACGTTGTCCAAGCCGATGCGAACCACCTGGTCTGCTTCGAAATCGTCGATTTCAATATCGGGAACCAACGCAAGATCCACAATGATCAGTGGGCTGTCGGCGCCTCGGGTGGATACGGCCGCGCGGATCTGATCTGCGGTCAAGACCGGCTGACCACTGCCTCTGCACGAAACAATGAGGTCCGCGTGGGCAAGCTCGTCATCAATGGTGTCGGGGACAATTGGACGGGCACCGTGACCTTCACAAAACGCTTCGGCGCGCCCCGACGCTGAGTGGACTCCGATCTCGCGGACGCCATAGTCGCGCAGGGCACTGACAGTTGCACCCGCGTAGGACCCGGTTCCAAAGAGGATGGCGCGTTGGTCGCCGAGGTCGCCTCGTATTTCCTTCGCTAGGTCAAGGGCGACGTGAACAATGGAGCGTCCATGGCCAGCAAGACTTGTTTTCGCAGCTACTTTGCGTGACACCGCGGACGAGGATTGGAAGAGGCGCGAAAGAGCGGGAGTGATCGTCCCCCGTTGCGTGGCCACTTCAGCTGCGCGACGGACTTGACCGACAATTTCACGTTCGCCGATAACCATGGAGTCCAAGCCCGAGGCAACGCGAAACAGGTAGGCGACAGCGTCCCGACCAGAGCGCGATGTCACCGCATCGAGTCGTTCACTCAGCGCCACCGGGAATTCAGCGGAGTCGACAACAATATCGACGCGGTTACAGGTCGATATCGTGACCGCACCGTCGATCACTCCGACTTTGAGGAATTCATCGACAATCGACGGGGTGGTGCGACTAGCCTCGGCCACGGCATCAAGGCCCTGGTCGGAATGGCTGACGGATAAAATATGAATTCCCATTTCGTCGCAATCAAACCATAATTAAACCTATGATTCACAATTTATGTGAATCATTTTGGAAATTCATTTAACGACAATCTGACAGATAAAATAAATGACACTTTGACATAAAAACAAATTGTTGAATCTGCCCCCACCATGTAAGGAAAACCGTGACCCTTTCGGACAACGCGCCCTTGGCGACGAAGGCCACCACGTCACCCGTGGCCGAGTCTTCGTTCATGCAAGCAGTGTCAGGCCGTCGACCAGCCACGACCCCCGTCTGGTTTATGCGCCAGGCAGGACGTTCTTTGCCCGAGTACCGCGAGCTGCGCGCACGCTCGCAGGCATCAATGTTGGACGCGTGCCTGACTCCCGAATTGGCAAGTGAGGCGACACTACAGCCGGTTCGTCGCCACGGGGTTGACGCAGCGGTGTTCTATTCGGACATCATGGTTCCCCTGCGACTTGCGGGGGTGGATGTGGAGATAGTGGGGGGCGTTGGCCCTGTCATCGCGTCTCCGATTCGTTGCGCGGATGACGTTAATCGTCTGACAGAGCGCGGAGCGTCGCTTTCAATCGCGCCCGGAATTGAGCAGATCCGCCAAGCCGTACACATGACAGTTGCCCAGCTTGGGTCCACTCCCCTGATCGGTTTTGGTGGCGCACCTTTTACCCTCGCCTGCTACCTGGTTGCCGGCCGACCTTCTCGCGACCATTGCGAAGCTCGAGCGTTCATGTATTCGGATCCGGAGTCATGGGATCGGCTGATGACGTGGTGCGCAGATGTCACCGGAGCGTTTATCGCCGAGCAGGTATCGGCTGGCGCATCAGCCACTCAGCTGTTCGATTCGTGGGTTGGCGTGCTGGGCGAAGACGATTATCGG
The DNA here is from genome assembly GCF_059082735.1 of Actinotignum sp. usb-actsch-rep-73. Classification (NCBI taxonomy): domain Bacteria; kingdom Bacillati; phylum Actinomycetota; class Actinomycetes; order Actinomycetales; family Actinomycetaceae; genus Actinotignum; species Actinotignum sp. usb-actsch-rep-73. The sequence continues at coordinate 33,137 of NZ_JBHNPV010000058.1, forward strand.
CGCCACGTGTCCCCCTATTCAGCGCGTGCGATCGAGGTTGCCGGTCGCGCCCTGAGTTCAACAACTGGAACGCGCGCCCCAATGATCCATTTCGGCACAGGCACACCGCAGTTGCTGACCGCGATGCATGATGCAGGTGGCGATATCATCGGCGTTGACCAGCGCATTTCTTTGGACTCAGCATCCGCGCTTTTTGACGATACTGTTCCCCTGCAGGGCAATCTGGATCCCGCCTACCTGACCGTTCCATTCGACATTCTTGAAGCAAAGGTGCGTCAGATTATTCGTCAGGGTAAGGCCGCACCGTCCCATATTTTCAACCTTGCTCACGGCGTTCCAAAGGACACAGATCCACGCGTTCTGACACGTCTGGTCGAGTTGGTGCATTCGCTATGAACGCCGGAAATCGCACGATCTCATCGACAAACGAATTGTCCCGCAATCACTGGGACACGATCGTGATCGGTGGCGGAATTGCTGGACTTGTTTCCGCCTGGGAATCCGTCAAAGCAGGCCAGACGACCCTGCTTGTTGAGTCGCGAGGCTATGTGGGCGGGCAGGTCGCGTCAATGATGGTGGGTGGTGCCCACGTCGACATCGGCGCGGAGAGTTTTGCTCTACGAGGCACCGCGATGACCTCCATGGCTGAAGAGCTGGGGCTGAAAGTCACAGCACCCAGTGGAGGGCGCTCGCATTATTTCCTGCCGCCCGTTCCTCATTCTCTCCACACCACATGGGGTCTTCACCGGTTCCCATCGGACTCGATGATGGGCATCCCTTCTGACCCAGCATCGGCAGAAGTCCGGGCAATTCTTGGGGATCAAGGGGCGATGCGCGCATGCGAAGACCTGACTTTACCTCCCCACGTCGGCGCCGAATGCGCCGACGTGGCCTCGTTTATTGAAGCCCGCATGGGGCGAGTCGTGCTTGATCGCTTGGTCCGCCCGCTGGTTGCTGGCATTCACTCGCAGGATCCTGAGAAGCTGGATGTCGACCGCGTACTACCCGGGATGCGCGCTGACCTACTCCATCACGGGAGCCTTGCGAAGGCTGTTGGCGCACGACTGGAAAAGTCGAGCGGGTCACGTGGCGACGTCAGCATCGAGGGTGGAATGCAGGTTCTGATCGACGCCCTTACAGCTGAGATTCTGGCAAAGGGTTCCGCGATTGCGACGCGTTGCGGCGCGGAAGCGATCTGTCGCGCATCTCTCAGCGCCAGCAACTCGAGCACCGTCCAATGGCAGGTGGATATTCGCGATACGACCCCGGCTGGAGCTCCTTCCGCAGAACCTCGTCGAACGTCGGTCGGACGTCTGCTCACAGCCAGTCGCGTCATTCTGGCGTGTTCGCACGCACCCGCTCTGCGTGTGCTCACCCCTTTGTTCCCGGAAGCCCAAGAATGCGCGTTTGCGCCGGGCGCGCCGATTGTGCGGTCTTTCCTCGCTGTTCGAGCAGAGGCACTGGATAGCGCTCCGGTTGGTCCTGGATTGCTGGTTTCGCCCGATATTTCTAGCGTTGCCGAGTGCCCTGTAGGCGCGAAAGCACTTTCTCAGCTGGATGTGAAGTGGGCATGGATTGCCGACGAATTGCGAGAGGCTCACGGGGAGCACGTTCATCTTCTTCGCCTGTCTCACGGTCGGCCAGGGGATGAAGATCGAACGCCATCACTGGGCGAGCTTCTGCATGACGCTAGCGTGCTGACCGGTACGGATCTTGGAGCCGAGAACGTGATCAATCACAGGGTGATTCACTGGAATGGCACTTTGGCGCAGGCGACACCCGACTTGGCTCGTCGAATCAGCGCCCTGCGTCAGAAGGCGGAATCATTACCCGGCTTGTTGATTTGTGGGGCGTGGGTATCAGGTTCCGGAATCGCCAGCGTGGTGGCAGATGCACGTCAGCGCGTACGGGGTGAGAGGCGCTCACTCCTTTTCGGCAGGTGAAAAGAATTCATTTAATCCTGAAACACGAATTACGTCATTACCTATTGCCGAATATCTGTCACATAAATTCCGACTCTCCAGATAGTTTTTAATTCACTCTGTCATAAAATAATTGAATCCGAAGAATTACGTGAAGAGAACCGACTTTTGTCACTATCAATTATCGAATTACCCTCATCTCGTCTAATCTGCAATGGTGACCATGAACTCCCCCATCCCCGCTTCCGATACCCCCGTCCTCAAGCTGGGCACGCGAGCTTCAAAGCTTGCCCTCACCCAATCGCAGATGGTGGCGGACGCGATCGAGGAAGCTGGCACACATGCGGGCACCCCCGTCCGCGTGGAGCTTGTTCATATCACGACTCACGGCGACGTTGACCCAACTCCTCTGTCGAAGCTGGGGGGAGCCGGGGTATTCGTTGCCCGCCTGCGCGAATCTCTACTGGCTGGCGAATGCGATATTGCCGTGCATTCGTGTAAGGATCTGCCGACCGACGATATTGACGGTTTGACCCTCGTCGCGATGCCACCGCGCGAGGATGTTCGCGACGCTCTCTGTTCGCGAGGTGGCGCGCCGTTGGCAGAGCTTCCAGAAGGCGCAAAGGTTGGCACGGGTTCTCCCAGGCGTAGTGCGCAGATTCTGGCTACCCGCCCCGACATTCAGATCGTCGATATTCGTGGCAATGTTCCGACGCGCCTCGCACGCATCAACGAAGATCTGGACGCCGTCATATTAGCAACCGCAGGGCTCAACCGTTTAGGCATGTCAGAGGCGATTGCACAGTACCTTCCGACCAATCAGATGCTTCCTGCCGCCGCCCAAGGGGCACTGGCTATTGAAGTGCGATCCGACTGGGATCCCGCGTTGATCGCTCTTGTTGCGTCGTTGGATGACCCGGCAACACACATCGGCGTAACTGCAGAGCGCTCGCTCATGAACGCATTGGGTGCCGGATGCGCTGCACCACTTGGAGCGCTTGGCACAATCGACGACGGAGTATTGACCCTGCACGGACGCGTGATCGCGACCGATGGCAGCCAGGTGCTTGAACGTGTGGCCTCGTGCCCCATTCCCCAGGTCCACGATTCCACGTCCGCGATCTCCACCAAGACGCACGAGGCCGCAATCTTACTGGGACGCGCGCTTGCGCAGACCCTGCTTGGGGCGGGGGCCGAAGAAGTCGCTGACATACACGCCACGAAGAATCAGACGAAATGAGCACCGACGCACACGTCTTCATCACGCGCCCGCATTCTAAGGAGCGCCCCGACCCGTTTGGGCAGGCGATCGAAGCCCTCTCGACTCCGAACGTGCACGTTCACGCTGAATCTTTGGAACTCACTCGCACCACAGTGAGTGACGAGGAGTGCAAGCGTTTCGCAGATGATCTCATGACGTACGCGGCAACGGGTTCGTGCGGATGGATTCTGTTTACTTCAGCGCGCACAATTCGCGTATGCGCACATCGCATCGAGAATTTTGTCGATTATATGAAGTGCGTGCACGAACGAGGCGCGCGCATCGGCGTGGTTGGCCCCGCCACAGCAAAAGCATTGAAAGCGCTCGGCATCGACGTTGATCTGCAGTCCGAAGGGTCCGGGGAGGACTTGGCGAACGCTGTTGTCGCTTTCGATCGCGAGCGCAGTGTCCAGACTCGTGAAGTACTACTTCCACAGTCGGCAATCGCCAGGGTTCAGCTTCGCCAGATACTGAGCGAGGCCAGCTATCCTGTCCGTCATTACCCGGTCTACACAACGGTCACGATCGCTCCACGGTATTCTCTCGAGCTTGCCAGAATGTGCTCGTCCACCTACGTGGCCGCAACGGTCATCACCGCCCCCTCATCAGCGCGAGCTTTGAAAGACGTTGCGCCCTACTTATTCCCCCATATCCCCGTCATTGTGTTGGGACAGGCGAGCGCCACAACGATGGCAGAGATCGCTCCCGAAGCTCAGGTCATTGTCGCCGATCATCCCACTCCTGACGCGGTTGCCGACTGTATCAAGCGCATTCTTGAAACACATGCTGGTCATTCACCACAGAAAGGGATCTGACTTTCCATGACTTCTCCCGCTCCATTCTTCCGCCCCCGCCGAGTTCGACAGTCTGCTGCGATGCGTGGCCTCGTCCGCGAAACTCGAGTGAGCGCCCAGCAACTGATCGCACCCGTGTTCGTCCGCGAAGGCATCGACTCTCCCGTGCCGATCACTTCAATGCCGGGCCAGTTCCAGTTCGACATTGATTCGTTGCGTCGCTACGCAGCCGAGTGCGCCGAAGCTGGCATCGGCGGGATTGACCTGTTTGGTGTGCCCGAGGTGCGTGATCCGACCGGTTCGCAGGCGTGGGCAGAAGACGGGATTCTGAACCGTGGCATCACTGCCATTGCCGAAGAAGTGGGCGATGCACTCGTCATCTGTGCCGACACCTGCCTCGACGAATTCACTGACCATGGGCACTGCGGTGTCCTCGACGAACAGGGCCGCGTTGACAACGATCCAACCTTAGACCTGTACGTCAAGATGTCTCTGTCTCAGGCTGAAGCCGGCGCCCACATGGTGTCCCCATCGGGGATGATGGACGGCCAGGTGCGCGCAATCCGCGAAGCGCTTGACGATAATGGGCACGCAGACGTTGCCATCCTTGCCTATTCGGCAAAGTACGCGTCCGCGTTCTACGGCCCATTCCGCGAAGCCGTCGACTCGACCCTGAAAGGCGACCGTCGCACCTACCAGCAGGATCCCGCGAACAAGCGCGAAGGCGTGCGCGAGGTTCTGCTCGACATCGAGGAAGGGGCTGACATCGTCATGGTCAAGCCCGCGCTTGCCTACCTTGATGTTTTGGCTGAAGTCGCTTCACTGTCGAGCGTCCCAGTTGCCGCCTACCAGGTGTCCGGCGAATACGCCATGGTCGAAGCAGCCGCCGCAAACGGGTGGATCAACCGCGATGCCATCATCGACGAATCCATCACCGCGATCGTGCGCGCAGGCGCTGACATGGTGCTCACCTATTGGGCGCTTGAAGTTGCCAAGCGCTTTCGAAAGTAAACCCGCGCACCACCCAGCGACACCCGGCAACTGCGCAAAACAGCGCGAAACTGACCGGCCTCGTCAATTTCTATACGACGTTAGACTCATGAATATACGGAGAACCCGATGACCACCAACGAAGAACTATTCACCCGTGCTTTAGGCGTGATTCCCGGCGGAGTTGATTCTCCCGTGCGCGCGTACGGATCCGTCGGTGGCGTCCCGCCGTTCATCACATCCGCGAAGGGCGCATATGTGAAGGACGCGACTGGGCGCACATACGTGGACCTGGTGTGTTCATGGGGACCCGCCCTGCTGGGACACTCGCATCCAGCAGTCATCGAAGCCGTTCAGAAGGCGGCAGCGAAAGGCTTGTCGTTTGGTGCGCCGACCGAGGCGGAAGTTGAACTCGCCGAACTGATCCGTTCCAGGGTGAGCGCCGCCGAGCGCGTCCGTTTCGTCTCCACCGGCACTGAAGCCACCATGACCGCCATGCGTCTGGCACGCGGAGCGACCGGTCGCGACCTGATCGTGAAGTTTGCCGGCTGCTACCACGGGCATTCTGACGCCTTGCTTGCGGCCGCCGGATCGGGTGTTGCTACCGGAGGTTTGCCCGGATCCGCGGGCGTGCCGACTGCGGTCACCGCTCAGACGATCGTGTTGCCCTACCACGATGAGGTGGCCCTCGAAGAATGCTTTGCCACCCGCGGTCAAGAAATTGCTGCCGTCATCTGCGAAGGTGCGCCGGCCAATATGGGCGTCGTTGATCCCGGATCGTTCAACCTAGCGATTCGTCGCGTCACTGAAAAGTACGGTGCGCTGATGATCTTGGACGAGGTATTAACCGGCTTCCGCGTTTCCGCCGGCGGAATGTGGGGCTTGCGTTCAGCATCCGAAGGTGGTTGGGCACCCGATCTTTTCGCGTTCGGGAAGGTTGTCGGTGGCGGTATGCCACTGGCGGCGGTCGGCGGACGCGCAGATGTGATGAACCTGCTGGCTCCGCTCGGTCCCGTCTATCAGGCAGGAACCCTGTCCGGCAATCCGCTGGCGACCGCAGCCGGTATTGCCACCCTGAAGCTTGCCGATCAGGGCGTGTACGACCATGTTGACTCAGCCGCGCAGACGGTCATCGACATCGTGTCGTCTGCCCTTGTCGCCGAGGGTGTCCCCTTCGGCATTCAGCGCGCCGGTTCACTGTTCTCCATCGCGTTTGGGGACGAGGCCGCGCAAGCTCCACTGGTCAACTACGCCCAAATGCAGGCGCAGGACACGTGGCGTCACCCGGCGTTCTTCCATGCTTTCCTTGATGCCGGCGTTTCCTTGCCACCGTCGCTCTTCGAAGCGTGGTTCGTGTCAGCCTCGCATGGCGAACGGGAGTTTGAAGCAATTGCCGCGGCGGCTCCTGTAGCGGCGCGCGCAGCTGCACGCGCCGTAAAGCCACAGTGAAGGCTCGCCTGCGCCCCCACAATCTGACGAGAATGTCAGAGCACTACCCCCTCCTGATAGGGCGTGCCCGCTACCTGGTTTCCCAGACAGCGGGCACGTCTTTCTAGGCGCTTCTTCTACGCGAGTATCTTGAGGGAGCTACGGCTTAGAAGGGCTCGTAGAAGTCACGACTCATAGATGAGCCGTAGTCCGCGGAGGCATTCCAACACAGCACACGTATGCCCTATACGCCACGGTGTCCCCGCCGACGTGCTCGTCAGCGGGGACACCGTGCGCTCAATGCGTGAAAACAGCGACCAGATTGGCCTACTTCAGACGCTGGCCTTCCCTGTAGACCTCAGCAACCTCAAAGTCCTCGGTAAAGACAACGGCATTCAGGACGACACCAGGCTCGAAAGTGAGGGTCACGCCAGCGCGTCCCTCGATTCCGAGCACCGCGGCGGGCGCCCCAACGCCTGCGCGAACAACCTGTTCAATGCTCAAGAATCCGCCTCGCACCAAGCGTTGCAGTTCCTCGGCGATACGAGCCGTGCCACCGGCAATCGTGTCCGTTCCTGCAAGAACAGCAACACCGTCAGTGATGTCCACGTCCAAGCCACCTAGCTGGTAATGACCGTCGGGCATACCAGCGCCCGCCATCGCGTCGGTCACGAAGACAACGCCGTGTGGGTTTTCAGGCTCGACGAAGCGGACGACGTCAGACACCAAGTCAGCGTCCACGTGGATCGTGTCAGCAACCAGTTCAACGGCGACCTCACCCGCACGAGCAGCAACGAGCAGTTCCCGGACAGGACCAGGAGCACGGTGCGTGATCCCAGGCATTGCGTTGAACAGGTGCGTCGCAGTCTGTGGCAGAGTCTTGAATCCGATCTGCTTCGCGTAGGCGGTCGTCTCGGCGATGACCTCGCGAGTACGAGACCCCGACGACACCGTGTGCCCCCACGACGGGATTGCGCCGTAGTCCAACAGGAGCTTCGCAGCCTCGGTAGCACCTTCCACTTCGGGAGCGATCGTCATCGAGCGAATGTAACCCTTGCCCGCTTCAAGCCACGTGCGTAGCTCATCAAGGTCGGGGTTACGTACCGCTTCCGGATTCTGCGCACCACACTTGTGAGGCGAAATGTACGGGCCCTCCATGTGGATGCCAATCAGATCACCGGACTCGCAGGCTACGACGAGTTCGCGGATCGCCGGCAATGGGTCCACCAACGACACCGTTGACGCTAGCATTGCCGTCGTCCCCATCTGACGGTGAGCGTTGATCGCCGTCATGATCTTTTCAAACGTCGGCTCATCCGGGAACGAGCATCCCCCGCCACCGTGGCAGTGAATGTCAATGAAACCCGGAGTAATCCAGCCCTTCACGGACTCGTCATACGGCAGAACCTCGACAACGCGACCATCCTTCACAACCAGGCCGGAACCACGCGTGTGACCGTCAGCGTCCAGTACCTGCCCGGTTAGAGTGACGACAGAGTCCTCGTCGACCAGTCCGTTGACTGGGAGTGCACCCGCGGCGCTCATCGCAGGATCTCCCACGCGTTCGTGTACACCTCCTTGTGGGCGAGCTTTGAGGCAGCCGCCTCGTCGAGCAGAACCGTGACGCTGGGGTGCATCTGGATGATGGACGCCGGCCAGAGAGCCGAAACGCCACCCTCGATCATCGCTGCAACCGCGTCAGCTTTGCCTTCTCCGGTGACGATCATCAGCAGGTGCTTCGCATCCATGATCGTGCCCAGGCCCTGCGTCATGCAACGGGTCGGAACCTGGCTCACGTCGCCGTCGAAGAACCGAGAGTTATCTTCGCGAGTCTGCTTGGTCAACGCATCAACGTGCGTGCGCGACACCAGCGAACCGCCCGGTTCATTGAAGCCGATATGACCGTCTGAACCGATGCCGAGGATCTGCAGGGTCACGCCACCAGCAGCCTTGATTGCCTCGTCATAGCCTTTCGCTGCAGCCTCAAGATCGTCGGCGAAACCGTTGGGAACATTGAGGTTTTCTTCGGTCAGGCCGGTCTTGTCATCACCGACGAGCTCGCGGGACAGTACCTTACGGTAGCCCTCCGGATGGTCCTCGGCGATGCCGACATACTCGTCAAGCGCGAACGCCTTGAAATCCGTTAGAGAGAACGTCCCCGCTGCGTGAGCATCGCGAATACGAGCATAAAGAGCCAAGGGAGTAGAACCCGTAGCAACGCCCAGCGTCTTCACGTCGGCGACTGACAGGACATCAATCAATTCCTTGATAGCGACGTCTGCAACTTCGTCAGCCGTCTTGAAAATACCGATCTGCATGGTGTGGGACTCCTTTGATGACCCAAGTGCGTCTTTTAACCGATGCCATCAGTTTATGATTTGGACGATTGTCGCGGAATACGTTCACCGCATGTGCGAAGCGCGGTGGAATTATGCCCATAGAAGCGCGGTGGAATTATGCCCATAACGTAACGCCAATCACGCCACAGGAACCGGCGACCACAACACAACCCCGCCATTCGTTGAAATGGACTAGCCCCAAAAATTGGACTGGTTTCATTCTAGGCGGTTAGCGCTTCAAGGGCGGAGACGGCGGGATTCGAACCCGCGGTACGCTTCAACACGTACACACCCTTAGCAGGGGTGCGCTTTCAGCCACTCAGCCACGTCTCCAGTACGGAAGTACCCACTGATTCTAACGGGTTTCGATGCCGTGAGGGAAATTGGCACATCGAAATCACATTACGAAAGCATGGCACTCCCCGATGGAGAGAACTCGGCTCAGTCGAGCCGAGTTCTCTCGTCCTCAGGAACGATCAACTGTTACGAACGATCAACCGTTACCGAGTCTTCATCCTTGCGACGACGAGATATCAGTGCACCAACACCCGCTAGACCAACAAGCACTGCCACTCCGAGAAGTCCCACAATCGATGCACCAGTGAGTGCAAGCGTGGATTCAGCTTTCTTCATCGGCCTCCCACTCAATGGTGTAGCCACTTCGTTTTTCCCACCGCTAGGCTTTGCCACCGCAAGTGCACGAATAGTTACCGGCTCTTGCATGGACTGCTCGAAAAGAATCTGAAGCGTCTGAGTTGCAGGGACCTTCACCGTAGGCTTCAAGATCTGGGTCGGTAGCTTCGCACTCCACGTGTCTCCATCAACCGTTCCAGCAACCGGCTGATCGTCAACTTCAAGCATTGGAGCTTTAACTGCACACGCTTGAACCTTGGACTGATCTGCAACTGCACCCAGGGTTAAGGTAGCTTGGATCTGCGGGTCATCCTTTGAATCCAGCAGAACGTAGTCGGGCTTCTTCTTGGAAACACACGCAAGGTTTGCTTCGCCAGGAGCGCCCTTGCCATCCACCTTCGGAAGGTAGAGCGGATCGGGCGAGCAGGTTCCCTCCGCATCATTATTAAGCGAAGCAGTCCAGTTCGTTGATTCGATACCTGCATGCTTAATCGTCAGATATGTAACGTAAAGATCCGCCTGGGGGTTAGCAACTTGCTCAGCATTGGCGACAAGTTCGAAAGAGGCTTCTTCACCTTCGGTGACACTCTTTTGGGTTTGCCCCGTTATCCCCTTGTACTGCCAACGATCCTTGGTTTGGTGAGTAACGGTTGCAGTGCCCGACAGTTCAGCTTTTGAGGACTCCACAGTCACCGATTGCTGGGACTTCGAATCAATGTCGCACAACGCGTTTACGGTCGGGGCAACAGGAGCCTTTGCGCTGGTTGCGACCGTGAACGAGGGGACGTTTGCCAGATCCTTACCGTCAACGTTCACCACCGGCGTGTGCGTTTCAGTCATGTCGTGATCTGCCGGAGCGGTGCGAGTGACGCTCACCGTTGCAGTCCAGACATTGTTTTCAATAGTGCCAGTGGCACGCTTCCCATCGATCGTAACGACGGGGTCAGCAGGAAAAACAGGTTTGCCCGGCTCCGGTTGGGCTTGCGAGGCAATCTGCCAGGCTCCATACCTTTCATAACCCCACTCTGACGCGGGATTATGGTATGCACTGAGCCAGTAGGCGTTGTCGGGAAGCGTGCACGTTACCTCAACAGTTGATCCTTCGGGCATCTTTTGGCTGGCAGGAGTACAGGTTGCAGGCAGATGCTTCCGGTCCTTGGTGTCGATAAGAAACTCGACGTCGTAGTTAGTGAGTCGCCCCTTTTCGTTTTCGACGACGAATGTTGCCTTCTTTTCTTCCTTCACCTGCTGAAGCGGGATCGACACGGTGTAGTCAACGCTGACGCCTGCTTTCGGTTCAACGTCGAAACGGCTGGCGGCAAGTGGCTGGACGGTAGCGTCGCCGAGAGCCATTATGGGTCCCGGCTGAGTGTCAGCGTAGCGCGCACGCATGGTTCCGAACATGCTCGAAGCCGGGCTGTATCGGTCGCCGGTCAGGTTCGCCCCGGCCGCCCATGCCGTCGGGGTGACTAGGATGCTGGTAGCAAGAACCACACATGTAGCGACTCCAGCAACACGCAGTTGAACTTTCATGTCTACTCTCATTTCTGGGACTTTTTAGGCATGGCTACATTACATTAGGCTCACCTTATTTCAAAGGTGAAGGCACGCATCTATCCGCGCACCCTGACCCAAATAAAGCCCGTCCAGCACCCCTAAGATTCGGGCATTAGCCCTCATTAGCCCCAAGATCCAGCCCGCCGTAACACACCCGCCCCTCCAGATCAGAAAGATCAACAAGGGCAGAGTTTTGGTTCCACACGTGCATGGGCATCCACCGCACGTTTTGTTTGACCCATTGGTTGAGGCGAAGTTGTCGGAAGGTGTTTTCTTCAGCTGGTTTTGAAGGGTCCTGGGTTTTGTTCCTCGGTTTTATCGAGGAGGATAAGGGCTATGGCCCAACATTATTCGCAAGAGTTCAAAGCTTGAGCAGTGTGTCTTGTCAAGGAGCGGTTAAAACAGGACCCGGCATTGTCCATGAGGGTGTCAGTGGCGCGCGTCGGGGCAGATCCCCGATCACTACTCAGCCCACACACGTACCGGATAGGCGACCAGACCTTATGGAGCGTAACTTCCGCGCTAAGCACCCCCATCAGCTCTGGGTTGCTGATATTACCTATGTCCGCACCCGGGCCGGGTTCGTTTACACAGCGTTTGTCACCGATGTATTCTCACGCATGATTGTGGGCTGGTCCACCTGATCAACCATGCGAACCGAGGCATTGCCATTGGAAGCCCTTGATCAGGCGATTAGCCAGGCCAAAGGGGAATCTCGCCTCGCTGGCCCACCACAGTGATCATGGCTCTCAGTACGTCTCCAGCGCTTATGGAAGTTTGCTTGCCGAGCATAGTATCGCCTCGTCCACTGGAACAGTTGGAGACTCTTACGATAACGCTCTAGCAGAAACAATCAACGGGCTATACAAGACCGAGCTGATCTACTCCCAGACCTGAGCAGGAGTGACGGAGGTCGAGTTCGCGACGATGAACTGGGCTCACTGGTAGAACACCAAGCGGCTACACGAAGCTCTTGAGCACCACACCCCAACCAAGATCATCACAACTTATAACCAGACCCACGCCAGACAACTGGCACCCAATTTAAGAAGCAGAACAAAACCCAAGACACTTCATTTCGCGCTCAAATTGACATGAGGCACCACGTACTTTTCATGACAGAAGTAGTATTTAGAAATTACAGATAGACCCGGTAGCGTCTTCGCCACAACGACTGCACGCAAGATCTCAGGGCAGCAGTAACCACGGACATTTTCTGGGGATACTTTCAGGGTAGAAAATCTACCTTTGCGGACGGGCGGGAGCCTCAAAACCCTCCCGCTTGGCGTGGTTTTTATACCGCTTAGTTCAGATTACTTGTACTGCCGGCAATAAGGCTTTTAACTGTAAGTAGCAGATACGCAAACGTCCTGGTTTTACGGATTATCGCCGGTAAGTGAGAGAGGAAAGGAGTTGGAACGGAATGAAATTCACGCTCACGATTGATCCCACCGTAACTGAAACTATCGTGAAGGTAACGGCGCGGGAGGTCGATGCTGAGGTGCAAGCGATTCAAAGGCTTGCTTCCGGTAGCCTAGATAGCTCTTCCTCCCCCGCAGTCGAGCGCCCGCTTCGCCGCCTCATCGGGACAAGTGGCAATGACGCCACGGTGTTGGAAGTGCGTGCGATCCTCGCGTTCTTTACTGAAAAGAAAGCGGTGTTTGCTCACACCAGTAAGGGTGATTGGCGGATCAAAGCCCGAATGTACGAACTCGAAGAATCTCTACCTGCAGGCGATTTCGTACGTATTTCACAATCGGAGATTGTCAATATTGCCGCGATTAAGAAACTTGATCTTTCTTTCTCGGCAACGATTAGTGTGCAGCTAAAAGATGGCTCGCGCTATTACGTCTCCCGCCGGCAACTTCCAGCTTTCAAATCCAAACTCGGAATCTAACCCCCGCAGAAAACCTCTAACTCACGCAAAGGATAAAACCCATGGAAACTAAAAAAATAATTGGTCTCACCCTGGTAGGGGCTTGCATTGGGATCACTATCGGCACCAGTATTGAACTTATTTTTTCTTCTCTTTCCTCCTCTAGCTGTTACCCGGGAGTTCCAGAATTCTTAAACAGTTTTGGAAACAAAAACGTGGCAGTATTAATTGAGCGGCTTATTTACGCAGCCTACGGCATCATTAGTAGTTTTGCGGGGCTGCTGTACCGTAACGAAACCCGCCCGCTTATCCTCAATACCGCCCTGCATTTCGGGATCATACTTATCTGTGGCATCGCAGCTGGCAGTTACCTTAAATGGTGGGGATCTAACTTCGATATGCTCGGCGTAATCATCACAATAGCGCTTATCTATCTACTGATTTGGCTATTCAATTGGCTAGTGGCTCGCGCCGAAGTCAAAAAGATGAACCAAAAATTGCGATAAAGCCGGGTTAAGCGCCACCCCATCGACGACATACGAGGTGCACAAAAAAGTGTCGCGACATTGCACAACACAATGTCGCGACACATACCAGAGCGGAGGGCGAGGGATTCGAACCCCCGGTGCCATTGCTGACACAACGGTTTTCAAGACCGTCACCTTCGGCCACTCGGTCAGCCCTCCAGTGGGATTCAGAGTACATGAAAAACATTCAAACTCAGAACCGAACAAACACCTGAGGCCACGGAATGCATCATGATGACACAATCCGTGGCCCCACGGTAAGCGAGAAGATCAGTCAAGCGTGGCCGGCCTCGTCAATCAGTAACGAAACCACCACCCCACTGAGATTCTCAGTGGCGGAAGTGGAACAGGTTCCACGACTTCTTATCCGACGGCGCCTCTTCCGGATGATCCAACAGTCCGCGCGACAGGGAGGACGCGTAGGGCGGCCAGAGCGGAACTCGGACGGCAAGCATCGCCTGAACAGCGTGGTACACATCCCAGCGCGACGACTTCGCCGCAACAACGGACTGGTTGTGCGCGTCGAGGCGACGAACCCAGCGTCCCGGCTGAGAAATCAGGTAGTCATTAGCGAAATCAAGGAAGGAACGGTAGCAGTGTTCGAAGTGCTCAACCTCGCCGGGAGTGACGCCGTCATCTAGGTAGGCACGACGCAGGGACGCCGCCGCGGTAATGCCCTCACAGACAACCCATTGCTGGTGCTCATCTTCCCCTGGGACGGGCTCACCCATGGCATCAACGCAGGTGGCGAAACCGGGTTCGCCGTCGCAACGACGCCAACCATCAACGCGGGCGCGTTCAAATAGTTCGAGGCCCATTTCCATCAGATAGTCGGGCACGGTGCGATCCATGGAACGTAGGCCGGCACGAATCTGCAGGGCAAGGCGCGACCACTGCAGAGCGTGGCCGGTGACGTAGCCGTGGTAGACGCGACGCCCGTCGGTCTGCCCCTGAGGTTCTCCGGTCAGCGGCCGCCATGAGTTGTCGTAGTACTCGGGCAGGCGCCAGTTGTTTGTGGACGCGGTGCGATACGCGAAGGCCGCCATCGCTTCGGCGCGTTCGAGCCAGACGGGGTCGGTGGTCGCTTCGGCGGCAGCAAGGTAGGCCTCGGCAGTGTGAAGCAGAGTGCCCATAGTGCGTACCGGCAACGCTTGCGTGAATGCTTCGTCGAATTGATCAACGACTAGGCCATTTGGTTCGATCCAGTGGCGTTCTTGGTCGTGGAGCAGGGTGGTCAGCAATTCGTGGGCAGCCGGGCGGTTGGCGACCGCGGCTGCGGCAACACCAAGGATCACGTACGCGTTGTGGTACTGCGACTTGTCACGGACGCCGTCATCCCACGGGACGCCGTGTCCGTCGGCGTCAGGGTCAGACTTGATGGAGGTCCACATGCCCCCGTTGACAGGGTCAACGAAGTAGCGATTCATGCACTTGATGGCATGGTCGGCGTAGCGACGTGTGCCAGGCAGGCCCATCAGAACACCCAGCGAGAAGACGTATGCCATTCGCGCAGTGACGGCAAGGTCGATGCTTCGGGTCGGGTCAGGTTCGCCCTGATCGGTCAGATGCGCGAAGCCCGTGGGCACAATCGCCCCTTCCGCTTCGGCGATTAACGCTTGCATTTGGGCTGATAGCCACCTGTTGTGCTCAATAGAGTCGAACCACCCCACGAGGGCCTCCTGCATCATCTTCGTTGCATGGTCACGTACGCGCACCGGAGTGACCGGCGTTACATATACTAGCGGTATTGGTGACTCGTCTGCGAATTCGGTTCACGAATACTGTCACTTTTCGCTTTTCATTCATCGACGAGGCCGGCTCCACTTACCTATTCACCTACCCATTTTGTTTCGCCAGTCGAAAATGACTCCCCATTTCGGCGCGCGAGTGTCAGACTGTGACCATGCATGAAAGAGCTGGCACCATCGCCCTTCCAGAAGACCTCATTAACGTCGACGAGGTCGTTTCCGCTTACTACGACATCGAGCCCAATCCGGCCAAGGTCGAACAGCGCGTCTCATTCGGTACGTCCGGTCACCGCGGATCGAGCCTGAATGGCACCTTCAATGAAGCACACATCGTTGCAACCACCGCGGCGATCGTTGAGTACCGTGCAGCCCAGGGTTTTGATGGCCCGCTGTTTATCGGTCGCGATACCCACGCTTTAAGCGAGCCCGCCTGGCGCACCGCTCTTGAAGTTCTGGCTGCCGCCGGTGTGCGCGTGAAGATTGATGCTCGTAATTCCTACACGCCCACCCCGGCGGTTTCTGTTGCCATCCTTGGCGCCAATGGCGCGCCCAAGGCTCTGCGCACATCCGGCCCGGGCTTGGCTGATGGCATTGTTGTTACCCCGTCACACAATCCGCCGCGCGATGGTGGTTTCAAGTACAACCCGCCTCACGGCGGTCCGGCTGATACGGACGCCACCGGTTGGATCGCGAACCGCGCAAACCAGATCCTCGAAGATGGCTGGCGCAAGGTTCCGCGCATCATCGGCACCTCGTTGTTCAACGATGAGCACCTGGAGAAGTTCGACTACCTGACCTACTACGTCGACCAGCTGGATACCGTCATTGATATTGACGCGATTCGTCGCGCCAATGTTCGTATCGGTGCCGATCCGCTGGGTGGCGCATCGGTTGACTACTGGGCAGCGATTGCTGAGCGTTACGACCTGGACCTGACGGTTGTGAACCCGACCGTTGATCCGGCGTGGCCGTTGATGACGCTGGACTGGGATGGCAAGATCCGCATGGACTGCTCCTCCCCGTATGCAATGGCCTCCCTGCGCCAGTTAATGACGCCGGACGCTAATGACAAGACTCCGTATGACATTGCTACCGGTAACGATGCTGACTCGGACCGTCACGGCATCGTCACCCCCGACGGTCTGATGAACCCGAACCACTACTTGGCAGTTGCGATCGAGTACCTGTTCACGCACCGCCCGAACTGGCCGACGGATGCTGCGATCGGCAAGACGCTTGTTTCATCGTCGCTGATTGACCGCGTTGCTGAATCCATCGGCCGAAAGCTGATCGAGGTTCCGGTTGGCTTCAAGTACTTCGTCCCCGGTCTGCTTGATGCGTCGGTCGCTTTTGGTGGCGAGGAATCTGCCGGAGCTTCCTTCCTGCGCAAGGATGGCACGGTCTGGTCGACGGATAAGGATGGCATCATCCTTGCTCTGCTGGCTTCCGAAATCACGGCTGTCACCGGTAAGACACCGTCGCAGTTGCACGATGATCAGGTTGCTCGCTTCGGCGCTTCGGCCTACGCCCGTATTGATGCGGTCGCGAGCCGTGAAGAGAAGGCAAAGCTTGCAGCCCTGTCATCTGACGACGTGACTGCGACGGAGCTTGCTGGCGAGGCCATCACCGCGAAGCTGGTGCGCGCCCCGGGTAACGACGCTGCGATCGGTGGCCTGAAGGTGACAACCAAGTCCGCATGGTTCGCCGCTCGCCCGTCCGGCACCGAGGACGTCTACAAGATCTACGCCGAGTCCTTCAAGGGGGCCGAGCATCTTGCCCAGGTCCAGGAGGCCGCGAAGAAGGTTGTGTCTGATGCCCTTAGCTAAGTCTGAGTAGCAAGACATTCGTTTGACGAGGCCGTCGGGATTCACCAGAATCCTGACGGCCTCCTGTGTTGCGAAACCGATCTGTCCCTGCAGGGATACTCACCACCACATGGGCTAAGAAGGCACAGCTCAGTAGCCCCATTAAGAACGGTCTTGCCGGGACAGCTTCGCCCCCGCTACCAGCCACGCAAATCCTTACACCCATGCCTACCGACACCTACATAGAAAACGCCTGGAAACAAGCCAGCCTGAAACACCAAACCGACGGAGTTATCCCACAATGGGCAGACGCCATCGCATGAAACGAACTACGCCACTCCACCCCATACAACAACGTCTGGGACTACCCCCCCAGCAACACAATTTGTCCTATAACCCAAAACTTGCCACCGTCCCTCCCGACATCATGACCTTCAACGGCACCGCATTCCAATACAAGGCTCACCCACTGCAGGTCCACGTCAGCAAGCACATCCGCGTGTGGTTCCTCGAAGCGGCCACGACAACTTCGTCAACCACGCCATGACTTACGCCGAAAAGGGCCAGCAAGAAACCTTCGAGGTCACCGAATAGGGGTGAGCAACCCCTCCATGAGACCAGTTCGCCACATCGATAGAATGCAAAGGTGTTCAAGTCATACGCGGAAGTCCTACGCCTCAACAGCGCATGGAAATTCTCGATCTCCGGGCTCATCCTGCGACTGCCCATGTCGATGATCGGTATATCCATCATCCTACTGATCAAGGCAACCTACGGTAACTACAGCCTTGCTGGCCTAGTATCCGCCGTGAACATCATCGCGACAGCTCTGGCCGCACCCACACTGTCCCGACTGGTCGACCAATACGGCCAAACAAAAATCATGGTGCCGTCCCTGATCATTTCTGTCGCTAGCGTGTCCGGCATGCTTGTGGTCGCACTGCTTCATGCGTATCCCGGCCTCGTCTGCCTTTTCGCAGCACTTGCCGGAGCGACCTGGGGATCCCCATCCGCGCTCGTCCGCTCACGCTGGGCAAAAACCGTACAACGCCCCCGCCAACTCACCACCGCATACGCCTACGAATCCGCGATGGACGAAGTCGTCTACACGCTCGGCCCCGTACTCTCGACAGTCCTGGGCACCGTTTTCCACCCGGCACTCGGCATCATCCTGATCGTCATCTTTGTCATCATCGGAGGCATCGGATTCTTTAGCCAGCGCGCAACCGAACCTGAACCCTCGCCTCGACCTACCGGTCACCGCCGTTCATCCGTGATCCGCACACCCGCCGTCATTGTCCTCGCCCTTACCTACGTCGGCGCTGGCATGATGTTCGGAGCAAACGACGTTGCCGTCGTCGACTTCGCGGACGCACTCGGCTACCCCGCAATGTCGGGCGTCCTGCTCGCACTCTTCTCGCTGGGATCAATGTTCGCTGCGCTCGTCTACGGTTCGCGCACCTGGCAAGCCCCCATGTGGAAGCTCTACGCGATCGGCGTCTTCGCGCTCGCCATCGGGTCAAGCACGTACCTTCTGGCACACTCACTCCCCGTCATGGCCGTCATCATGCTGATCGCAGGCGTCGCATGCGCGCCCACCATGACGAACGTCAATATGATCGTCGCGCGAGTCGTCCCCTCTGAATCCCTCACCGAAGGACTCACCTGGATGTCGACCTCCCTCAACCTCGGCTTGTCCATCGGGTCAGCTCTTGCCGGCCCTGCCATCGACACGCGCGGATCGTACGGCGGATATCTGTTCATGGTGGTCGCAGCCTGGCTAATGGTGCTGGTCATGCTGGCTGGACTGAAGATCGTGCGTAACGCGACGAGTGGCGCAACCTCGACTGCCGAAGTGGCACCCGTGCCAGACGAAAGCAACACCCCCTCCGCGTCGGGCCATGCAACGCAGGAGCAGGACGCGGACGGGCAACAAATCGGGCACAATGGAAGCTGACCCTCAGGAGATACATGCTCGCCGAACCGCTTATCGATGACGAAACCCCGTCATTTCTGCTCGCACTGACCTCGTCAGTTGGCGAGGCAAGCTCCCGTATCCTCGCACGCGCATTGGAAGAGTGGGGCTTCATCCCCGGCATTGTCGGCTTCGGTGGGCACGGCTCCACGCGCAGAGCGCGCATCCTGGGGCGCGTGCTCATGGAACGCACCGCCGACCAGCGTTCGTGGCTGGCCGAGCGACGCGGGTGGCGCCAGTTCTTTGATGCCCAGGTTCCTCGTCAGCCTGTTCTGGTCACGGTTGGTTGCCAACGTCGAATTACTTTCGCTGATCGCGGTGGCTACATTGACCTGACCGTCGAAGGGCATGGTCTGACACCGGGCTGGCATGACGCGTGGATGCAGGTTCTACACGAGGGGGATCTTCATACCCTAGGCATCGGCGAAGGCGAGAGTCTGACAACGCAAGATGCCCTCCGCCTGTCGGGGCAGACGGGACACGGGTCGCAGAGGATCCGCGCGGGGAAGCCCGTTTGCGTTTCCCTACGCATCGCTGGTGATAACGAAAAGTACGGCGTCGTGTCTGACATTGATGACACGGTGATGGTGACGATGCTCCCGCGTTTGGTCACTGCCGCGAAGCATTCCTTCGTTGACCGTGTGTCGTCGCGAGAGGCTGTTCCTGGGATGGCGGGCTTCCTGACGTATTTAGCGGACATGGCGCACCGCCAAGCTTCGGCTCACCGCCAAGCTTCGGCTCACTCGCACGCCCCCCACCCCCAAACCAAGGACAAGCACACTCCCGTAACTTCGGCTGAATCGACAATCCCCCAGACTTCCGTCGACTCCCAGCACGAGGCGTTGCACGCTCCTCTTATCTACCTGTCGACGGGTGCGTGGAATGTTGTGCCCGCACTTCGCGACTTTCTGGATCGCCTGAATTATCCGCGTGGCGGGTTCTTGATGACGGATTTTGGGCCGTCGAATACGGGTTGGTTCCGCTCGGGTTTTGAGCATAAGCGTCGCGAGTTGCGAAGGCTTGCTCGGATGTTCCCGTCGATGAAGTGGTATTTGGTTGGCGATGATGGGCAGCGCGATCCGGAGATTTACGCTGAGTTCGCGCGTGAGCACCCTGAGAATGTTGCGGGGATTGCGATCCGCTCATTGTCGGAGATTGAGCAGTTTATGTCGCACGGTACTTTCGAATGCCTGTATCCGGATGCGTTACGCACAGTGCCGAGTTCGATTCCGGTGTGGTTCGGCTCAGACGGGGACGCGTTGAGGGAACATTTCCGTTCCGTGTTCTAGGGTGCTGGGGTACGAGGCCGCGCCTACATCTTCAGCTTGAATACCTACTCTGGGCGCGATAGGAAACTGGATATTACCCGGATAAACGCGTGGATAGCACGCGTTTTAGCACAAGAACAGGTATGCCTAGGCGCTAGGAATACCAGGTCGAACCGACCTAGCAGTCAGGAAGCAGATTCTTCCGTCGCAGCTTCTTCAGGCGCGCCGGACTCAGGGGTTTCGCCCGATTGCCCGGACTGGCCCGACTGTGCGCCGAGCTGCCCACCGTTTGCGATCAGCTCAAGGTCATCATCAGACAGGGGCAGGCACTGGGCAGGAGCTGTAAGAGCATCGGTGGACTTGAGGATTTGCTGGATTTCATCAGCGCTCAATGCGCCGTCATAGAACGTGCCCAGCAGAACGGTGACAGATTTGTCGGTTGCGTCGGTCAGGACGACCTTCGAGTTCGGGAAGAATCGCGCGACCGTGTATGCGTCAACAACGCCAGCGATGCCGGTATCAATTTCAACAGTTCCAGCGTATTCGGTGGAGTAGTTACCCGGTTCAGCGGGGGCGAAGCCTGCTGCGGTCAGCATTTCTGTTGCGTCAGAGGCGATGCCTTGACGCGACGTGGTGTTTAGAACTTGAACTTTCACCGATGCGGGGTCAACCGGGAGTGCTTTTTCCGGTGGGCACGGTACTTTACCGCTGGTGGCGAACTTTTCTGCTTTCGAGAAGGAGTTGCCAAAGGGAGCTGAAACAATTCCCGTCAGAATCAGCGCACTGAGCAATGCAAGAACGAGCATGATGACGATCGTCACAGCGAACGTCATGTTTTGGCGACGCTGGCGTTCTTGAAGGAAGCGCTGACGAGGGCTAAGTGCGGGATGCGGTTGACTCACGTCTTTAACCTACTCGAAAAGTGGCCGATTCGGCAGGTTCGCAACACAACTATGGTCTGTCGTACGTTCGCTTTTGAAAGTCGAAGTGCATTTTTGCCCAGAAAGAGTAGCGTGTTAGGGAAAGCTAACTGTGTGAAAGGACCACGATGGGTTTCCTCTCTGATGACCTGCTTGCTCGTATTCACGAGCGCGCTACCGTTCACGATCAAGAGAACACGTTCCCGACAGACGATCTGGCTGACCTGCGCGAAGCTGGTTACCTGGCCGCTTTTGTTCCGAAGGAATACGGTGGCGCAGGCCTGAGCCTCGTTGAAATTGCAGCGGAGCAGACGCGACTTGCGAAGGCAGCTCCGGGCACGGCGCTTGGCATCAATATGCACCAGATCATCGTGGGCCTCGGCCGTCACCTAGTGCGCAACGGAAACGATCGCGGCGAACTGATCCTGCGCGACGCGGTTGCCGGTGAGCTTTTCGGGTTCGGCATTTCCGAGCCGGGTAACGACTTGGTTCTTTTCGGTTCGATCACGAAGGCGACGCCGGATGGCAAGGGTGGCTACTCGTTCGAAGGCACGAAGGTCTTCACGTCTCTTGCTCCCGTGTGGACACGCCTGCTGACCTTCGGTCGCGATGATTCGGGCGAGGACGGCCCGCACTCGGTGTTCGGCATCATGCACCGCGAAGATGGCGGTTTCACGATCAAGGATGATTGGGACACGCTCGGCATGCGCGCGACCCAGTCGAATACGACGATCCTCGAGGGCGCTCACGTGCCCGCCGATCGTATTCTGACTCGTTGCGAGCCCGGCCCGTCAAAGGATCCGGTTGTTTTCGGCATCTTCTCGAACTTCGAAATTCTGCTGGGCGCCACCTACCAGGGCGTGGGCGAGCGTGCGGTTGAGGTCGCTGCCGAGCACGTGAAGACTCGCAAGTCGGTGAAGAACCAGACGGTGTACTCGAACGATCCGGATATTCGTTGGCGTATCGCCGAGGCCGCGCTGGCAATGAACGCGGTTGGCCCGCAGATCCGCGAGCTTGCTCGCGACATTGATGCCGGTGTTGACCGTGGTCCGATCTGGATGCCACAGTTGTCGGCGGCAAAGAATGCTTCCGCCGAGGCCACTCTTCGCGCAGTTGAGCAGGCAATTCGCGCGTGCGGTGGCTCGTCCTACTACAACCGTCACGAGCTGTCTCGCCTCTACCGCGATGCTCTCGCTGGTCTCTTCCAGCCGTCGGATCAAGAATCGTTGCACGGCGCGTGGGCGAACGTGGTCCTTGGCCCGATTGAAAAGTAAGGCTCACCTCGACGCAAGCGGGAAGGCTACGGGATCACCCAGTCGGCGCAGATAGTCCAGTTCGTAGTTTTCCCC